>CAIRDJ010000072.1 GCA_903877335.1 uncultured Chloroflexota bacterium
AAACTGGACAGCATTGATCCCTTGGCGGATGAAATCATCACACGCTCGGAAACGGCTATGCGGGATGCCGTCCGTCGTCTTCCCAAGGGTGCTTATGAACATGAAGTTTGGAGTGACGGTTTTGAAGAACCCTTGCGCCTGAAGGTTAAGCTCACCATTCACGATGAAGACATCGAAATTGATTTTGACGGATCTTCCCCACAAAACCGACGTGGCATCAATGTGGTGATGAACTACACGCGCGGCTATGCGTCATTTGCAATGAAGGCGGCGATCAGTCCAGAAGTTCCCCATAACGAAGGGGCATTCCGTCCCGTGCATGTCACCGCCCCAGAAGGCTCTATCTTAAACTGTAAAGAACCGGCTGCGGTGGCATCACGCCATTTAGTGGGTCACTTCTTGCCCAGTCTTGTATTGGGGGCACTGTCACAGGCAATGCCCAATCAGTTGATCGCCGGCAGTGCAGACCCAATCTGGATGAGTGTTTGGCGTGGGCGTTGGCAAGAAACCAATAAGCCTGCCACCTTCACGATGTTCCAAGTTGGCGGAACAGGGGCGCGTGCCACAAAAGACGGGTTGAACACGACAGGCTTCCCTAGTGGGGTAGCAGGTGTGCCAGCAGAAGTTGTGGAAACAGTCTTCCCCATTATTCAGCATCAGCGCGAATTTCGTACCAACTCTGGGGGAGTGGGGCAATACCGCGGCGGGCTTGGGCAAGCCACTCGCTATAGCTATCGCGGTTTGGGAGACTGGAGCCTTTCTGCTATGGTTGACCGCACCCATTTCTCTGCGCAAGGTTTGGCGGAAGGGCAACCCGGCGCGTTGGGTGAATTCAAAGTGGATGATGAAATCTCTCCGACTAAGCGAGTGCTATGGTTTGACCCTGCCTCTCGCGTTGACCTCAATACCCCCGGCGGTGGCGGATATGGTGAGGCACTCTCGCGTGATCCACATGCTGTCTTGAACGATGTCATCTACGGTTATATCTCCATCGAGTCCGCTTTACACGATTACGGGGTAGTGATACATTATGTTGGTGATGAGCTTAGTTTAGTGCGAATGCCCCAACACTATCAACTCGATGAAATAGCAACAACTCAACTTCGCACGGCACGAAAAGCATAACGATTCGATGAGGAGCGGTGAATGCGTAACTATCTACAGATTCATTTGAATGATCGTTCTATTGAGCGAGAAGCGTGGGACGGGGAACAACTGGTCAAGGCGGGGCGTTATCTGATTGCCAAGACTTTAGTCGAAACAGGGGTTGCAACCGTTGACCCGTTGAGCGCAGACAATCCTTTGATTTTCTCGTGCGGACCCTTTGCTGGCACCACATGGTCAAATGCCAACCGCTTGAGTGTCGGGTGCAAAAGCCCACTCACAGGGGGGATTAAAGAGGCAAATGCCGGCGGAACGTTCGCTTATGCGTTAGCGCGTCAAGGCCTGTGCGGGCTAACACTGCATGGACAATCAGAAGAATGGGTGGTCATTCATTTTGCCAAAGATGGCACGATCACCTTTGATGATGCCACCCCGTATCTTGGGCGCAAAAACTATGAAGTTGCCGAAAGCCTCAAGGAGAAATACGGGTCAAAGATTGCCATTGGCATGATTGGGGTTGTCGGTGAATATCAAGGACTTCTTGCTGGAATCTCCTTCACGGACAATGACGGTCGCCCCTCGCGTTTAGCGGCGCGGGGTGGGGTTGGCGCGGTGATGGGGAGCAAGCGTGTCAAGGCAATGGTGGTCGAATTAGACAAGATGCCCCAACTACATGACCGCAAAAAAACGTTGGATGCGGTGCGCGTCTATGCCAAGCAGATTCAAGAATCCGAGGCGATTCAGTCCACCTATACCCAAATCGGCACAATGTCGATGGGGGACTATACTCAGGTCGTGGGTGGGATGCCCAACTTGAACTTCACAAGTGGCGCGGCGGAGTTGAATGAGCAGGGCGAATTCACAATGGGCGGAACTTATATCCGTGATGTCAACGTTGCACGCGGAGGGGAACATGTGCATGCGTGCATGCCGGGTTGTGTCATCCAATGTAGCAACGTCTTTGTTGACAAACAAGGACAGGAGATCACCTCGCCCGTTGAATATGAGACCATTTCACTACTGGGCACCAATTGTGGGCTTTACAGCATTGATGACCTCGCGGAGATGAACCAATGGTGCAACGAATTGGGCATTGATACCATCGAAACAGGCGCAACTATCGCCGTCATGATGGATGCTGGCAAAGCTCCCTTTGGTGATCTTGAGTTCATGCGGAGCGTCTTCCATGACCTGATGGCAGGCACGCCACAAGGCAAGTTCTATGCACAGGGTACAGCGCGTGTAGGGGAACAACTCAATTTCCATCGGTTGCCCGTCATTAAGAAACAGGCGATCAGTGCGTATGATCCGCGCGTGATTGAAGTCACTGGCATCACGATGATGGTGACGGCGCAAGGAGCTGACCATACCGCTGGCAATGTGCCTAAACTCAAGACCATCGACAAAGAGCTACCAGAACTGATTGTTCAAAGCCTGGAATCTCAAATTGCGACAGCTGCTGCAGACTCCATCGGTCTGTGCATGTTCGGTCGCTTGGTGACAAATCCGAATATTGAATTTGTTGCCAACAGCATCAATGACGCGCTGGGCACCTCGATTAAGCCTACCTTCTTCCATGAGATCGGGCGCGAAACTTTGCGACTAGAACGTGAGTTCAATTTAGCTGCGGGTTTCACCGCCGCTGACGATGAACTGCCAGCTTTCTTTTACGATGAACCCCTTCCCCCCTCCAACAAAACCGCACGCTTTCATGGCGAAGAAGTGCATCACATGTATGACTTACTCGATCAAGTGGGTACACAAAGTATTCCAGATGAGTATGGGCGCGTTCATCCCGCCTAACTTTTACGCTGTTTCGGCACTATACACTCTTCTGGGTGTATGGTGCTGGCTTCGGCAAGTTCCCAAAAATTGATGACAAACTTCTATAATTTGACATTTACGTAAAAAAATCGAAACGCTATCATTGTGTTTGTATTGCTACATGGAATACCAACACAGGTGAATAGACCGAAATCAGGAATGGATGGGCATATGCGTGTTTGTGTGATTGGAGCGGGGGCGGCAGGATTGACCACCGCGAAACATTTGCTTGAAGAAGGATTTGAAGTCACCATCCTAGAGAAGCGTGATGGTTTAGGGGGACTGTGGTACTTTGATGAGACCAAATCAAGTGTTACCGATAGCACCACTGCCAGCACTTCTAAGACTTATATTCAATTCTCTGACTTTCCTATGAAGCAAGACACTCCTTGGTTTCCTCATCACACCGAATACCTTGCGTATCTGATGGATTATGCACGCGAGTTTCAGTTGCTTGACCATATTCAATACAACGCGGGGGTGAATCGCCTTGAAAAAACGTCGGACGGGTGGCTTGTGGATTATGGGGACGATCATCACATCACAATCTTTGACGCAGTTGCTGTTTGTTCTGGGTTACATCATGTACCAACCCTGCCTCAACTGCCTGGATTAGATGCTTATCAAGGACGTTATGAACATTCTTCTCTGTTGAAAAGTGGGCAAGAACTGAAAGCTAATCGAGTGGTTGTGGTAGGTGGGGGAGAAAGTGCCGCCGATCTCATTCATGAGATCGCACCAATTGCCCAGCATGTTTATATGTCTTTGCGTCGGGGAATGGCGGTAACGCGCCACATGATGGGAGACATCCCCGCTGATTATGATTCAACACGCGCCAAGACATGGCTACCACGTACCTACCTGCATGACTTTAACGTCGATTTGCGCGTAGTAGGAA
>CAIRDJ010000073.1 GCA_903877335.1 uncultured Chloroflexota bacterium
CAGGCACTCAATCGCACCCGTGCAGTCGGTAGCGTCACGTTCATTAACAAAACCGCCAACACGGTTGAAATCCCAGAGGGGACCATCGTCACCACCACTGCCACCGATCCGATCTCGTTTCGGACCATCAACGGGCAAACCCTCACTGCGGGGGTAGGGCAACAAGTAGATGTGGGGATTGAAGCACTGCAGGCTTATGCAGGCGAAGTTGGCAATGTTGATGCCAACTTGATTAACGCTGTGTTTGGCGCCTTAGCTGAACAGATAGAGGTGCGCAATCTTAGCCCCACCAGCGGTGGCACCAACGAAGTGGTCAGCGTGATTACCGAAGAGGACATCACCCGTTTAGAGGCAATGGTGCGCCAGCAAATTCAAGCACGCGCCTTCACAGAAATTGAACCGCGTCTTTCAGAATCACAATTCATCATCCTAGAATCCATCCGCATTGCAGAAGAACGCGACGACTGGAAAACTTACTCTGGGGCGGTCAATGACGTTGCCGACACCATCACCCTCAGCATGAAAAGTGTGGTCGAGGCGGTGGCAGTGGATGAACAATTTGCTCGGCAGATCGCCTTTGGGCAACTCAGTAGCGCGATTCCAAGCGGGCGCGTGATCGTGGCGGAAACGCTACAGTATGCGCGTGGCACGTCGCAACTGCTCCCTGATGGCGAGATTGCCTTTCAGATCACCATTGAAGCGGATGTGGTTGCGCCCATTCAAGTAGACCAAATCGCGCAACAAATCGCCTTCAAGAGCGTCGCTAACGCGCTCACCTACTTGCTGAATGATGTCCGCTTACAGAGTGGAGCTGTGCCACAAATTACGCTGTCGCCCAATTGGTTACGACGGATGCCGATCCTACCTTTTCGCATCAAGGTTATCACACAGGAGCCACCCATTTGATTGGTAGATTAATTGGTATCGACCACGGTTTAAGGCGCATTGGGGTGGCAGTGAGCGACGCGCTGGGCATTAGTGCCCGCCCCCTCACCATTATCAAGTATGATTCCCCAGAAGCCAGTTACCGCGCTCTTCAACTCATCCTCACCCAGCAACAAGCGGTTGGGATGGTGATAGGGTTGCCCTACAACGAATCCAACTTGCAACAGATGCACCATGTTAAAGCATGGACAAACGGCTTACAGGCATACGTTACTCAGCCTTCACTATTCTGGGACGAGCAACTCACCAGCCAAGATGCCACTGAGATTGCCAAACAACTCAAGCGCAAAAAAGAAGACCCGATTGATGATTTAGCGGCAATGTTGATCTTGCAAAGCTATTTGAACGCGCTTCAAGATGGGCTTGCGCCCCGTCTGACGGGAGCATAAAAGATGTTCATGCGTTGGTTAAGGCGTTTGTTGCAGTGGCTTGGGTTGATCTTTGTCGCCTTTGTGCTGTGTGTGGTGTGCGCAGTATGGTTGACAGGAGCATTAACCGGGCAATCCTTCACAGAGGTGGTGCGCGATAGCTTTCGGCGTTATCAATTGCGCCAACAGCAGGCACTCTTGCAAGCAACGATGGGCACCCAACAGGAGAGCATTCGCATTGATATTACAGCGGGCATGTCTACGATGGCAATAGCCCAACTGCTGTATGAACACGGCTTGATCGTGGATGTTGATGTGTTCGTCTTGTATACGGTTGTGAATCAACTGGATGCACAATTGGAGGCGGGCGTTTACTTCCTCTCCCAAACCATGACCATCCCAGAGATTGCCACACGCTTGACGGATACCAACAGCAGCAAGATCACCTTTCGCATTTTAGAGGGATGGCGCACGGAAGAGATTGCTCAGGCGATTGACCAAACCCCCGCCTTCACTTTCAGCGGGGCGGACTTTCTTTTGGCAACACAACAAGACGCGAGTAGTTTGACAGATTTCATGGCGTTGGTCGGCTTGCCAGAGGAGCGCACCCTAGAGGGATTCTTGCTTCCGGGAACATATTTTGTCCCGCCAACGGCAACCGCGCACGAACTGCGCGACATCCTTTTGCAGGCGTTCAATAATCGCATGGTGGATGAGGGGTTGTATTTGAAAGCGCATGAGCAAGAGATGACCCTATTTGAAGTGGTCACGCTTGCCTCTATTGTGGAGCGAGAAGCCGTGCATGACGATGAGCAGGAGATGGTTGCCAGCGTCTATTTGAACCGCTTGGCAAACGGGATGAAACTGGATGCGGACCCCACCATTCAATATGCGATCGGCAACACACGCAACCCTGCCACGTGGTGGGCTTCCATCACGCGCGAGGATTATAGCGGAATTCTTTCCCCCTATAACACCTATTTAAGCGTTGGACTCCCCCCCAGTCCCATCACCAATCCGGGGATCAGTGCCATTCGCGCGGTGTTGTTTGCCCCGTCAACCGATTATCTATACTTTCGAGCGCGTTGTGATGCCAGCGGATACCATGATTTCACGAGAACCTATGAGGAACATCTACAAAGTGGTTGCACAGGTTAGGAGCGTTCTGGGTTGGGTGGCGGTGTTGTGGTTAGTGGCTTGTTCCCCCAGTCGTGCGGTGACGCGCTATGTGTTGATTGCCCCGTTTGAGGGGGAAGAGCGTGAAGTAGGCTATCAGATGTTGTACGGGGCGCGCTTGGCAATCGCAGAAGCCAATCGCTTGGACATCGAACTGTTGGCGGTGGATGATGGCGGAAGTCGTGAACAATTCCAACAACGTCTATCCGCTTTTGAGCGCGATCCAACCGTCGTGCAACTTTTAGTGGCAGGCACCCCTAGCGCATCCCTGGAGCTTGGCGCATCCCAACACCGCATCGGACGTTGGGACAAAGCAGAACCCTGTGGCGATTTTTGTACGTTGATTTTCTTTCGAGCGCAACTCATCAATGGGGAGACAGTCACAGTTGAAACCACCTCCCCACCGATTGATGAGTCGTTCCGTGTTGCCTATCTAGGTTCCGACCAATTTGTCCCAGAGCCATTACCGTTGGCACTGGCAACCTACCAAACTGTGCAAGCCCTTCTCAAGCAACAACCGCTCCCAAGCCAGACGTATCGCTACACGGTGACGGCGGAAAACGTGCGTGCTAACTAGCCATGTCCACGCTACGAATCACGCGGTGAATCTTGGGTAACTTATCGGTCGGTTCATCCACAATCACAAATGCCGACTGCAGTGCGTGTAGGGTTTCGTCCAGCAAGCGTGGATCATTGGCGTGGATGGTTAACAAAGGTTGCCCCTGCTGAACGGGATCACCCACCTTCACGTGAACATCGAAGCCAACGGATGGATCAATGCTGGCACCTTTGACCGCCCGCCCTGCGCCCAAGCGTACCGAAGCCTCCCCAATGTCACGCGCCGAAACCTGCTGGACGTGTCCCCCGCGTTCCGCAACCAGCGTATGCTGCAGGGTTGCGGTTGGGAAGCGACTAAAGTCGGTTAAAGTTTCAACATCTCCGCCTTGTGCTTCCACCATCTCGCTGAATTTATGGAGGGCTTGCCCGTTGTGCAAGGTTGCCAAAACCGCTTCACGAATGGCTTGTTCATTCGGGTAATGCCCTACCGAACGATCCGCCAAGATCACCATCTGGGTGGCAATTTCCACGCAATGCTCAACCAAATCATCCGCGCCATACCCTTGTAAAGTCTCGATGGATTCAATCACCTCTAGCGCGTTGCCAACCTTCGTGCCCAACGGTTGATTCATATCGCTGATGATCGCGGTGACATCGCGCCCACAATCCACCCCGATTTCAACCATGATCTCTGCCAGTTCCACCCCACGCTCGACTGTTGGCATGAACGCACCGTTGCCAACTTTTACATCTAGCACGATGCCTTGTGCCCCACCAGCAATTTTCTTGCTCATGATGCTGCTGGCTATGAGGGGGATGCTATCCACTGTTGCGGTGACATCGCGCAGGGCGTATAGTTTGCCGTCGGCAGGGGCAAGGTCTTGGGTTTGCCCTGCCAAAACCAACCCGATGCGTTGACCGAGTTCATGATATTCTTGCATGGTCAAATTGGTTCTAAAGTTTGGGATGGATTCCATCTTGTCCAACGTGCCACCAGTATGCCCCAAACCGCGTCCGCTCATCTTTGCCACCGGGATACCCAACGCCGCTACCATGGGCATCACAATGAGAGAAGTTTTGTCACCCACACCCCCAGAGGAATGTTTGTCCACCGCATACGCCGTCAAGTGCGACAAGTTCATTTGCTCTCCACTTTCCACCAATGCCATCGTGAAATGATGGATTTCTTGGCGCGACATCCCCCTAAAGAAAATGGACATCAACAATGCTGTGGCGTGATAATCTTCAATTGCGCCGTGTGTGTATCCTTGTACAAACCAGTCAATCTGTTCTTTCGTCAGTGGTAAACCGTTTCGTTTTGTTGTAATAATATCTAATGCTCGCATAGTGGAAACCTTCTCAACGGATATGGAATCATTAACTCTGCTATTCCTCACGCTGGTACTCTTTGGAGTGATTCATAGCATCTTGGCACGCTTGGTCTTCAAGCAGTGGCTTAAACGATATTGGGGGGACTATTTCTTTGAAGGTTGGTATAGGCTGTTGTATAACCTCTTCGCTATTGTCACCTTCACCCCACCCGCCCTCATTTTACTCGCTACTGAAAGCGGAGATGTATGGCAAACTTCCCCCAGTTTAACCCTGATCTTCCGTATCCTGCAGGGAGTCGGCTTGCTTGGCTTGACCGTTTCGTTGTTGCAAATTGATGGTGGGCAATTTCTTGGCACCAAACAAGCACGGGCATGGTTCAATCGCGCTCCGTTGCCGTTGCCCACTGAACCGCTCCAAGTGCGTGGGGTCTATCGGTTAACCCGCCACCCACTCTATTTCTTTTCATTGTTGGTGTTGTGGTTCACGCCCACCCTCACCTTAACTGGCTTGGTTTTCAACGCGGGCGTGACGCTGTATTTCTTGCTTGGCTCACAGTTTGAGGAGCGCACCTTGCTTGCCATTTTTGGGGAGGACTACCGCATCTACCAAAAACAGGTCGCTTGGATGATCCCTTTTGTGAAATTGCCAACATCAAACCCTACTTAATTCTTATTTCAACCCATTAAACTTGTACGCACGTGTAATCCATAAAAGAGGAAACTATGGAAAAGAAAAATCAAAGTCGCATCACGATTTTAGCTCTTGTCATTGGCGTTGCCCTCATCGCAGTTGCCTTGTTCATTGTGTTTGGTAACGGTGGCTCAACGGCAGTCGCGCCAGATGCCTATGCAGACATTCCCCAAAGCGTCACCGAAGATGGCGCACATGTTTTGGGGAATCCAGACGCGCCGATTACCCTCGTAGAATTTGCAGACTTCCTGTGCCCACATTGTCAAGCATACCGTCATGATGTGATTGATCCGTTCATCAAGGAGTATGTGCGCACGGGCAAAGCAAAACTAGAATATCGCATGTTCTTGACGGTGGATCGTACCGCCATCACCCCACGTTTGTTGGAATGTGCGGTTGAACAAAATGAGAATATCTTCTGGGCGGGACATGACACCTTGTTCAACCTTGCCGAAAACGGATGGACGAATGAATCTTCACGGGAGTTTGCCACCCTGCTTGATTTAGATTATGGCAAGATTTTGGATTGCATCCCAGAAGCCGATCAATTCTCTACGGATGTTCAACTGGGGCAAGCGTTGGGAGTTGCCAGCACCCCCACCACCTTGCTCCGCACCGCTGATGGCGACATCACCAACATCGCCGGGGTCGAACGTGGCGGGGCACCGTATTCCACCATTGCTGCCATAGTAGAAGCAGCTCAATAGTTGTTGGGCGCAAGGGGTAGAGATGCCCTCTCATCTACCCCTTTTCTTACTAGAATGTAGCAGGCAACCCACCAACGGACGTGAAGAATCAAAGCCCGCCCACACCAATTCACCATGTTAGCCGCTGACTAAAGTACAATAGCCCGCAAAGCCCATGCCCTCAGTTTGCTGTTACGCCCTCTCTGCACGGCGGTAAATGGGTTTTAATGAGC
>CAIRDJ010000074.1 GCA_903877335.1 uncultured Chloroflexota bacterium
GAACTGCTTTGGTGAAATCACCTGCTGGCTCACCATTGGGCAAGGTGAACTCCGTCCAGATCATCAAACCGTGCCCACGTACATCCCCGATAATGGGGTATTGTGCTTGCAAATCACGCAACTTCATCAGCAAGTAATCGCCCATTTCAGCGGCACGAGCAGGCAAGTTTTCTTGAAGCATCACATCAATGGTGGCGCAAGCTGCCGCTGCAACAACCGCATTGCCCCCGCCATACGTTCCACCGTGTGTGCCGGTCTTCCACTTCGACATCAGTTCTTTAGAAGCACCAATGGCAGCAATCGGCATGCCACTTGCCAAGCCCTTTGCCATGACCATGATGTCGGGTTGTACCCCACTATGCTCAATCGCAAACATTTTGCCCGTGCGCCCAAAACCGCTTTGAATCTCATCTGCTACCAACAAGATGCCGTGCTTGGTACAGAACTCACGCAGTTCGTGCATGAATCCATCGGGTGCAGGGATATATCCCCCCTCCCCCAAGACAGGCTCGATGAAGACGGCAGCGGTTTCTGATGCGGACGTTTGGCTCTTCACCAGTAGCTTGAGTTGCTTCATACAGAACTCAATGGTCTCTTCTTCGTCCCAACCATAGTAGTAACTATAGGGGAAAGGAGCAACAAAAATACCGCCGGGAAGGGGTTGATAGTCTTCACGGTAGATATACTTAGAGGTGGTCATCGCCATCGTTTGATGGGTGCGACCATGAAAGCTCCCTTGAAACACGATGATATTGCGCTTGCCTGTGGCGTGGCGTGCTAACTTGACCGCGCCTTCTGTTGCCTCTGCCCCACTATTGGTGAAGAAGAAACTATCAATGCTACTGGGCGTGATCGCATTCAGTTTTTCAGAGAGCGTGACGAATTGTGGGACGACCACAATATTCATCTGCCCGAACAACAAGTTGCCCGCTTGTTGCTGGATTGCCGCTACCACTTGAGGGTGACTATGCCCGGTATTGGTGACACCGATACCACTTGTGAAATCGATGTACTGATTGCCTTGTTCGTCGTAGAGATAAATCCCCTCACCACGAACGGGTTGGATATGAGTTAAATGTGACCAAACTGGAGAAAGATGTTCCATCATACTTCCTTTATCTTGTTTCACTTTTGAGTGTAGTACGAATATTCAGACTCGCGCTCAATTTGAACCGCTTCCTCATCAAATCTAAAGTATGAACGCGGTGGAAGAACACCCCAAGTATTGGACGCATACGGATTGTCAGGGTGGGTCACGGGTATATGGTCAGCATCCAACACCTGCATATCACAGTAAATCTCGATGAAGTGTTCTTCTTCCCACATGCGCCAGTATGTCGCCAAGTTTTGTGCCATGCCATGCCGTAGCGGTCCCCAAGTGGTGAAGCGTCCGTGCTTGGCGATGTGGTCTAAGACCGTGCGCATCTCACCCCAGTCCACCAACTCATAAGCGACGTGGTGGATGTGTGGATAACCCTTATCCAGAAAAGCCAAGACATGATGGCGCGGGTCAATGTGTAGCCAAACCGCTCCCTCACCGATCCAATCGGTAATGCGGAAGCCAAGCACGCGCGTATACCATTCTGCCTGACGTGGAGCATCCGCTGTCAAATAGTTGACATGCCCCAACCGACGAGGATGAAACCCACGCAGGGTTTTGGTTTCGTGCATCACGGCAGGACGGGGGTCAGCTGGACGCACCCGTTCTACCAATACCACCAGATTGCCGTCAGGATCAGATAATTGAATGGCTTCACCGCGAAGGGGGACGGTCATCTTCTCAAATTCCATGCCCATTTCCGAAAGATGCTCGGCAACTTCTGCAATGGATAAACCAGAGCGCAATTCATAGGCCACGTAGCGGAGATAGGGTTTCTGCTCTTCCGCTGTGGGCATCAACACCAAACAATAATCTTCGTGCATACAGCGCATTAACGCTGTGCCGTCGGGTTGCATCTCGCCATGTAAGCCTAGCAACATCTCATAACGATGAAATGCCTCTGCCACATCAAGCACCCAAACCGCCGTATGGTGTACATTCACACACAACTGCTTATCATCTAACATCATGCTATTCATGAACTCCTTTGATGATTGTAAGTGAATCGTTTCGCTTGTTCTTCTGCCTCGTCCTCTGGAATGGCAAGGGCGACATGGAGCGTGGCAGCGGTGACTTCAGGTTGAAAGCCTACCGCGACAATCTCATCGTCCAGTTCAACAACCGTATTTTGTAGCTTACCGATCCCACTCACTTCTACCTCTACCACATCCCCCAACTGAAGCGGACGCGAATTGGCAGGCGTTCCTGTGAGAATGAGATCATCAGGAAGCAAGGTGATATAGCGCGAAATATCCGCGATCTGATACGCAATCGAGAAAAGCAGGTCGGTGCCGGTGTGGGTTTGTTGAACCACTTCCCCGTTCACATACGTCTTGAGCGTGAGGTCATTCGGGTCAAGGTCTGCTGTATCCACCAAGAAGGGTCCAATTGGGCAAAAACCATCCTGCCCCTTAACGCGGGTCATTGCCCCACGATCAAGGTGAC
>CAIRDJ010000075.1 GCA_903877335.1 uncultured Chloroflexota bacterium
GATTGCCGCCGTCAACCGCCATGACCACAACGGGCAACCCATCGGGGAGAATGAAACCCTCACGGTGGCGGAAGCGTTGTGGGGATACACGCTGGGGGGGGCAATCGCCAGCGGAGATGAGGCAAACTTCGGGAGCATTGAAGTGGGCAAGTGGGCAGACTTCGCCGTATTGAACCGCAACCCACTCTTTATTCCAACGCATGAACTGGCAAGCGTTCACGTTTTACAAACCTATCGCGCTGGGGAATGTGTCTACATGCGCTAAACTTGCTAGAGGGCGTAATCGGTTGTTGACCCACAACGGCTTACGCCTTACACCCCTTCTATAATGTTGCCAACTTGATTGGAGAACTGCTGATGAGAATCCAACAAATCCACCTAGAACGCTTCAAACAATTCAAGAACTATACCCTCACGTTTGAGCGATCGCCCTATACCTCAACCGATGTGACCTTGTTGATCGGGGATAACGGGCGCGGAAAGTCAACCATATTGCAGGGGATTGCTGCTACATTGGGAACAGCAACACGTCAGCTAGAAACGCCTGAACAGTTGGAGTGGGCAGGTTTTGTGGTGGAGGGATTTTCTGCTAATCATCGGGGTTATTTTGAGGTTAGGCTCAAGGTTGAGTTTGTGGAGGAAGAACTAAAAGCCACACAAACCTTTTATGAGCGTAGCGATTATGCCACCCTAGAGGATGCTGTCACGCCGAAGGATGCCCCTTCTGTAGAATTAGTCTGGACTGATAACCCAACACAAAAATTTCCTGTGAGTACCTATCCTTCGGGCGCGGGCTATTTCTACCAGTTTCAAGGGCGACGCTATGCCTATAACCTGCTCTCGAACCGTCAAGCCAGCGAGGGAATGTTCAAGCAGATTGGTGGAATCTTTTGGTATACCGAACAACGTACCGCTTATAGTCTCACCCCATTTCTGCCAGAACAGAGTAAGCAGAGTAGCAAAAGCACAGTTCAACCTGTTGATACGGAGCAAGCAATGCGCCACTTATTTGTGCGCTGGTTTGCGTCTGCGCCCCACAAGGTGAAGCTGTTCAATGATTACTACAGTCGCCTGTTCATGGGGAAGCATTTGGCACGCATTGAGGACGTATACGGTATGACTTCCACACCTGTCTACTTTAATGATGGGGTTCATGATTACGATGTTTCAGAACTTTCAGCAGGGGAGCGGGCAATTATGCCCATCCTGCTAGACTTTGTAGAATGGGACATCAACCATTCGGTGATCTTGATTGATGAGCTGGAACTCCATCTGCATCCCCCCCTACAACAAGCCTTGCTGATGCTCCTCCCTAAATTAGGGACGCATAATCAGTTCATCATCACCAGTCATTCAGAGGCCATTGCTAACTTGATGGATTCCAACGCGATCAAATTAGTGGGGGAGGCGTGATGTCTTCAATTATTGACCCACGATCAAACCGTGTGATTGTGTGTGAAGGGAATGAGAATAGCCCCGACAAAATTCTTTACAGTCGAATGTTCATCAATCCAGAACCGTTCACCCCAAAATGGCATTATGGGATTCGATTAATCCCAGCTGGCGGAAAACAAGGCATAGCAAGTTACGCGCGAGGATATGCCCGTGATGGGAATTATGTGGTCGTTCGTGACCGAGACTTGGATGCTCAACCTCAACAGGGGGGAGGCTTGATCCAATGGAACAATGGTAAACTCATCTTGACGGGGCGCACCTGTTTAGAGAGTTACTTTCTATCCCCCGAATTGCTTTGGAGGTATGGTCAACTACGTTCCCTCAACCTCGCTTTAGAGGATTGTCAACCTTCCCTAAATGATGCCCTGCATGAAGTACGGGATTATCAAGTGATGCGTTGGGCGTTGCAAATGTTGCGAGAGATGCTGAAACCCATAAATGAGGAATCGCTAGGTAATCGTTTGACCAAAGCAGACGGCGATTTACCTAACCTAGCTGAAGATTTTCTTAAGCAACAGGCGCAATCAAAAATTGAAACGGCTCAAGAAACCTCACGCAAAGCCAGCGTAGAAGCATTATTTGAGCAGTATGAGGCTTTCAAACAGCGGTTTGACGGTGATGATTTTTGGAATACTGAACAACCCTATGACTGGTTTCATGGGAAGGATGTGCTCACCGCTTGGTTGCGACGACACGCTAATGTGAACCATGCCGACTATACCAAGTGGGCGGCGTATCATGTGGCGTGGGAAAACTTTGCGGACTTGAAAGCACTGCAAGAATATTGTCCCACCCCGTCAGAAGGTTGACCGAATGTTGAATTGCATTGTGTTCAGGGTTGTCTAAAATAAAGCGTAAGATGATCTGTATTGAAATGGAGTACGCTGATGGCGTATGGGCGGCTAGACGTTTTTGGGCAAGACCAACAATATCCCAAGTCTTTCCTTTTAGAAGAGCCGAATATCTCAATCGGGCGTTCAGCAGGGGCAACCATCCAATTCGATACGGATACCATTTCACGCTACCATGTTGGCATCTCTCACGAGCATGGCATAGTGGTGTTGGCGGATATGGGATCACAAAACGGCACGTATGTGGACGGTGTGCGCGTCAACGAGGATGAAACCAGGGTGTTACAAGGCGGTGAAGAAATCCGCATCGGAAATTTACGCATGCTCTTCCATCTCCTCGAAGCACCCGAAACCCATGTGAGCGTAGCCACCGCCCTATCATCTGAAACCCAACCGCTCAACCAAAGCGGGAATGCCCCTTTCACGATCAGCATCCAACCTCCTCCCATAGCCATTCCCCCTAGCTCGAACATCGCTGCCGAGCTCACCATTCTGAACCCCACCCAACAGGCGATCCCGTGTGTGGTAGAAGCGAGCGGACTGCCAGCAGAATGGATGCGCGTCAACCGCCCGCGCTTCACCCTTGATCCCGAGCAAACCACGCGCGTGCTGATTACCTTTCGCCCGCCGCGCCTGCCCAGCACAACTCCGGGTGAATACACGGTGCGCCTGACCGTGCGCCATGCCGACGATGCCCATGCCTTCCGCGAGGTACTCACCAAGTTACACGTTTTGCCCTATCACGGGTTTGGCGCACAGCTAGAACGGCGCACCATGCAACATGGCGGAGCCTTCCGCTTGCACATACATAATCAGGGCAACTCTCAATTACCGATAGACTTTCACCTAGCAGAACAGTTCAATGCGTCCATTTCGTTACAGTTCAAAGGTAGGACGGAAGTCACGCTCAAAGCCGGAGAACGCGCCGTCATCGAAGGCACGGTCAAATGTAAAGAGCGTCCGTTGCTGGGCAAGCCCCTCGCCTTGCCCTATCGATTGGTGATCCATTCCCTAGATGCGGCAGGGTTTACCATGGCGGTTCAGGGGAAGGTGATCCGCCGTGCGTTTATTCCTTCCGCGCTGGCTAATGGCTTGGCAGGCTTGGTGGCGGGGTTGTTGGTGATCTGGGTTATGGTGAATGCGATCATGAGTCGTCCAGTCCCAACCTTAACCGCCACCCTCAGCAGTACCAACATCATTCGTGGGAACGCGCTTGAAATCGTGTGGGAGGCGCGCGACATTGAGCGCATGGATGTTTTCATGGAAGGTGTCCCGCTCAAAGAGGACGTAGACCCCGCAACTTCCATTCTTGTTTTAGACACCACGCTCTTTCCGCAACGGGGGTTACTGCGTTTGGTGGGCGAAAACGGCTCTCGCACTGTCCAAGTTGAGCAGATCATTCGCATCATTGAACCCATGACCGTGGTTGAATTTGATGTCCAACCTGACCCGCTCATGCGCAATGTCACTGCAAACCTGACCCTACGCTGGGAAGTCACCCATGCTAAGTTTGTACAGATCAACGGTTTAGAGGCACTCACCGGGGTGACATCGCTGGGGAGGCTTCAACCGATTGACAGCAACACTGTAGCGGGCATTCCCAGCGGAAATTTAGAACTGACTTTGGTTGCCGAAGATGAATTTGGTAACACCATCGAAGAGTCGTTATGGGTGTCGGTGGTCGATCCGACATGCACCCCTAAGAATGAAACCGTGATCCTGCGCGCTGGTCCCTCCGTGTATCACCCGCAGATTGGGTTGATCGCGGAGCAGATGAGGGTGGTTGTGGATGCGCGCGACCAGTCTGGGGGGTGGATACGCGCCCAGTTGGGTGGTGGGTTGCGCGGTTGGGCGGAGGCGAATTTGCTCACATGTGATGAACGCTTTGACCCGTCCAACTTGCGGATCGAGCTAGACGTGCTCGCTGCGCCACCCACTCAAGCCACGACCTCCCTCACGCCCGCGCCTGACCAACCTCTCACCCCAAGCCCCACCACCAGTGGTTAGGGGCGGCACGCCGTGGGAATCGGTGGGGCAGCGTGTGGGTCTTGGGTTGCGCGGGTGCGTCTGACCGATGGTCAAAACCACGAAATGTCAACCGTTGATGTTCAAGCCATTCTGCCCTCATAAAATGCGCTTGTCAGTCAACTACGTTGCGTGAAGCGTGTAACCGAAAGCGAAATGCCTCGCTCGTCGTGATTGCAACATGCTCACCAGTGGCAGCAAAAACGCGGCTCAAACGGAATACTGGAACATAACAGGGTTGCGACGGTTTACAAATATTTATGAGTTAAGCGGGGTGTAAAGGCACTCGCGCGTGCGGGCAAGCGCAAGGAATCCGCGACGTTGCAAGATGGGGCGGCTCATCGGGCTTGCGTCCACCGTGAGATATTGTGCACCGCGCCGATGGGCGGTCAACATGCGCTGGGCAACTAAAGCGGTGTAGATACCCTGTCCACGATAGGCGGGCAAGGTTGCCCCACCCCACAACGACCCGAACGGGTTATTGTCGGAAAGGCGTAACCACGCTGCCGAGATCGGTTGATCCCCAGCATACACCGCCCAAAATAATAAACTTTGTGGGTAATGGCGAAGTTCATCCGCCAGCGCAACATTCATCCACCCATCTTGTTCAGACTCAAAGACGGGATTTTGTACGGCATTCAAGATCGCCCCCAAATCATCTGGGTTGGTGATTTCACGCATGCTCAACCCGCTGGGCAAGTTCACCGCTGGAGGGGGATTGGGGATGGGCAAGATCATCAACACTTCCTCCTCCCCAATTTGAAAGCCATGTTGTTCTAGGCGTTGAAGCAAGTCAGCAGGTTGGTCATAGTCATACCACTTCCACTCAAATGGATGATCGAAATGGGCGATTTGTTCGGCAATGATCTGGTTAGCATTCTCGCCCGTGAGGGTGCTGTGTAGGATGAAACTATGCTGTTTCTGGGGGTCTATGTACCGCACCACCGTCGGGGTGATCTCCACACGGTAGCCCGCTTCGGGAGCATGGGCACGCTCATGGTGGGTGTAGAGGCGTTGAAGGGCATCAAGATCAAGCATATTAGTCAACCTCCTGCGGGGTGCGACATGAAGGGAATTGGTAGGATACAGGTCGTTCAGGAGGGCGCAGATGTCACTCTGTCTTCGTTTGCTAGATGCGGTGAATGAGAACGTACATGCCCCAAGTGAGACCGCCGCAAATTAGACGCTTAATGCCTGAACGCAACCGATTGCGAAAGCCGATTGCTGTGAACTCAGTCTAGTCGAAGAGTTGAAACAGTCCAACCAGCTCTTATTCGTTCAAGAGTGGTGTCCCAGTCTAGGATGCCACTAGTAGCATCGAGCGTCTCCACGTTACAGGCACCCACTGCACACATAACATCCATTGTTGCATGCGGGTCTAAGCCATTGAGGATTGCAGCAAGAAACCCAGCATAAGCTGAATCACCTGCACCGATTGAACCAACAACCTCCACCCCATAAGCTGGATGCCACAAATCTAAATTGTGCCAATTATCTGGCGACTGTCCGATGCTCTTCAACCGTGTAAGTTTTTGAATATCGTCTGAAGTTCTCAGATAAAAGCCTAGTTCACCCAGCTTGAAGCCTACAATCGTTGAACCAATTGATAGCAATTCATCTGCTAAATTACGAAGATAATTTCGTGTCACATTCTGCAAAATGTTACCGTTCCAATTATCATAGTCCAATCGTCGCGTCATAAACACGATTTCTTCGATACTTGGCACAAATATATCGACATACGGTAGCGTTGCTTCGAGTATCTGTTTCCAATTAACTTTACCGCTCAGTCCATTGGGATCAGGGTGCGC
>CAIRDJ010000076.1 GCA_903877335.1 uncultured Chloroflexota bacterium
GATCCTAGTTTATCCAAAGACCATTGGGTGAGCTGTGCCAACTGTCACTTTGATGGAATGTCAGACGGATTGGTGTGGCAATCTTTTGGTGAGGGGGGACGCAACACGCCACACTTATTCAACCTAGAAGATACTGCCCCCTATACATGGATGGATAATTGGCTTGAATTGGCACAACTTGAAGACAAAGTGCGCCGGCACTTTGGCGGCACAGGATTCATCTTTCCCCCCGTAACCGAGAATCGGAGCGGGATGTCGCTGGATTTGGATACCCTCACCTTGTATCTTGCCACCCTTGACGGCGTTAATCCGCTCCCATCCAATGCCACACCCGAAACGCTGGCGCGTGGCGAAAGCCTCTTCAATGAGCAGGGTTGTGTGGCTTGCCACACCCCACCCGTATACACCAATCAACAGGCGTTCAATGTGGGCACAGGGGGCCAGGTGGATACCCCTTCATTGGTTGGGTTGGCGTTAAGTGCGCCCTATTTTCATGATGGTTCTGCCACCACCTTGCGCGACGTCTTCAGCATGCCAGGTGCCCATCAACTCATCGACAAGATGACCACCTCCGATTTGGATGCTTTGCTGGCGTGGTTGTTGGCGTTGCCATCATCATAGAGTTGTATGAGATTTTCTGCACGGTGGTTGTACAACGCATCAGTTTGATTTATGATCATTTTTGTTAACAAAAAGTGGTGTGTGTAGTGGAGCGGGATGGAATAACGGTGCACCCAAAACAGGTTGAATATCTTGCAGAAGCATGGCGAATTGCCCACTATCAGGGGAACAATCGCTATGTCGCCATGTCTGACATCGCGGATGAGATGAAGGTCACGGCCCCTGCTGTGACGCGCATGGTGCAACGTCTACAGGAGTCTGGCTATGTTATCCATGAACCCTATCGTGGCATCCTCCTGACCGAAACGGGAGAGCGCGAAGCGTTGCTGTTCATTCGCAAACATCGGATTGTCGAGCGTTTTCTGGTGGATGTCATGAAATTTGATTGGCACGAAGTCCACCTTGCTGCCGACCAACTGGGCGCAGGCGTTAGCGAGCGCGTGGTGGAGCGCATGGCGGAGTTAGCTGGGCACCCGGCGCGTTGCCCACATGGCGAGCCAATACCAACGCGGGATGGGCGCATGCCGATTGTCACTGATGCGCGTTTGAACGAGTGTGCGAATGGCGAATGGGTGATTAGCCGCGTCAACACGCACGACGAACAACGCCTACAATACATTGACGCGCTTGGCTTAAAACCCGGTGCCTCTTTTCAACTGATTGAACGCGCCCCCTTCAACGGACCCATCCAGATTGATTGTCACCGTCAGCGCCACTTCATCGGTCATGAGCTAGGGCAGGTCTTGCGAGTTTGTAAGCTACACGACTATCCCCTCAAATTTGCCTAATTCTTTGTTTCGGGAACAACTTTCGTGGTGTTTTCCTCTCTCAAATTGGCGAAGTTTGCACCAACCGCCCCGCTTAGACTGCCTACAACAGTGTGAACGCCCTGTTCTGCATCACGCATGGACTGCATGGGCGGTTGAGTGGTATTGAGCGCACTATCTTCCTCAAACTTGCTTTCCTGCTCAATGAGAACAGGTTGCCCCCCTGCTACAGCTAGTTGCTTGGAGCGGTCGATCATGAACCAGCGCAACAAATCCTGTAGGTCTTGGGCGAGCGCGGGGAAGTGCATCCCGATCGCCATCAGAATCACCAAAGGCAACATGATGGTGAAGGCGTGCGAGTAAGAATCGTATGCCAAAATCCAAGCGGTGTCGCCCATTCTGAAGTTAGGCTCTAGTCCGTTGTAAATCTTCCAGAAGTTATCAAAGGCAATGAATAACGCCCCATAGGTGGCAAGGGTGGTGATGGTGAATGAAAGCCATCCACGCATCTGTAACACGGTGGGCAAGATCAAACCGAGCGCCGTTCCCACGCCCACAATTGCCATAATGTCTTGTGAGGGGGGGTCTAAATTGAGGTACATCCACACATAAGACCACCACAACAATTGTGAGAGGAAGTAGGCAGAAATAGCACTCCACACCAAGCGCATCCATGTGGACCAAAAGCGACGCAAGCGGTAAGGGAAGGTGTGCCCCATGAGGGTGGTAATGCCTAAAAAGAAGCCGAACAGCAAACCCATTGCTAGGGTGTTGGCGATGCGCTGTTGGCTAAAGATGGCTTGGGTGCGAAACACGCTCCAGACATGGTATCCCATCCCCAACCATCCGCCCAATACTGCCCACAGGAAGCCCCACACCAATTGCA
>CAIRDJ010000077.1 GCA_903877335.1 uncultured Chloroflexota bacterium
AGGAGCGGTTTTTCTACCCCGCGATCTTCCAACGTGCGCAAGAAGATCAAGCGGTCAAAGAACTTTTGGAGCGCGTTGTCCAACCCTGCGCGGTCGGTGGGGCGGTAGGCGCGGATGTCCTCAAACAAATCCCTGCGCCAATCCGCTAGGTCATTGAACAACGCCTGTGTGATTGGCTCGCGCTTTGCCTTTTTGCCGTAGCGCGTGGCGAGGATGTCGATGGGGCGCGGACGCTCCTGCATGGCATCACGACTTAAGAGCCACACATCGTCGAAACGGTCAACATACTCGTTAAAGCGCAAGTCAAGTAACCGCGCTTTGGTGGGATCATCTTCGTCTAGGTCAGCGTTGAACACCATCAAGCGGTCAAAGTCGGTCAAGACCGCCCACGCCACGCCCTTGAGATAGGCATAGTTGATCGCCTGCTCCATGCGCGAGCGTTCATCCAACCGACGATCGGGGCGTTTGGTCTCTAGGTAGAATTGGGGCACGCCGTGCACGTACAAACCATAGTCGGCACGCCCGCTCTTGATTTGCTCCTCGACGGTCACGTCGCTGGAGGCGGTGTCCCAACCCAACGCGCGAAAGAGGGGCAAGATGTAGCGTTCGTCGGTTTGGCGTTCGCAGTGTTTGTGGCGGTCGGGGTCGTGTTGGAACTTGTGGACAAGCTCTTGAACAAGGGTGCGGGCGGTGTCTTTGGTCATGGGTCGTCTTCCTGCTAGTGCATGGTGTGAGTGTAGTATAGGTTGCCCGCAAATCTCAGCCCCGACCGTGACCTTGCCCCCCGCGCAAGCGGGTCGCAAGACCTGCTCCCCCTAGCCTGCCCTGCTCCCGTGCTCCCACACAGTGTGGGCACGGGGGCGGGGGCGCACTACCCGATGGGGGCAGGGTTCAACGGGCGAGGGTGCATGAAGAGCAGGGTGAGCGTGGCGGCAGCTAAAAAGCCCAAGCTGATCCACAGCATGCCTTGATAATTCTGGAAGTGGTCAAACAACCACCCCGCCCCCACCGGGGCAAGCGTGGTCAACGGGGTGAGCAACGCCGACTGGATGCTACTAATTTGCCCATAATGCGCCGAGCCGTATAATTCCGCCAAGAACGACGGGCGCACCAGCGTGATCGCCCCCACCGCCATGCCATACAACCCGACAAACGCGAACACCCACACCATCGACGTGCCCGCCAGCAACATCACCACGCTGACCATCAACATGCCGAACACGATGATTGCCATGCGCTGAAAGGCGAAGCGACGCTCCAACGGGGTGTAAATCACGCGCCCCGCCACCTGCATCAACCCGATCAGTCCAGCGATGCTGGCGGCGGCGGTGGCGTTGGTGCCGTTTGCCACCAAGAGTGGGATGAAATGCACGCGCGTTGCAGACATTGCCACCCCTGCTAACCCAAACGCCAGCAGGATTTGCCAGTAGGTGGGGGTGCGAAGCGCGTCGCGCACGCTCATGCCGTGCGTGTGGGCGGGGGGCAGGGTGCGGTCAACTGGGAGCGCATGCCCTTCCGGTAGCAGTCCCAAGTCGGACGGGCGACGGCGCAAGATCAGCGCGTGCAAGGGCAAGTTGACCGCGCCCAAGAGCAACGCCAGCGCGAAGGTGGCACCGCGCCACCCCAATTGCGTGAGCAAATAGGTTGCCAGCGGCAAGAAGATGGTGCTTGCCAACCCCGCTGTGAAGGTGACGATCGCCATCGCTTGGCTTCGTCGCTCTCGAAACCACACCGCCAAGACGGTGAAGGCAGGCTCATACCACAGCATTTCGGCGCACACCCCCAACCCGACCCAGATCAGGTAATACATGGGGAGCGTTTGCACGCGCGACAGGGCGATCAACAAGGCGGTTGCCCCCACTGCCCCCGCGCTCATCAAGCCCCGTGCGCCGTGACGATCCACCCACCAACCCACCGGGTACGCCATCAAGCCACTAATCATCAATGCCAACGAAAACGCCCCTGTAATTTCGGTGCGCGTCCAAGCTAATTCAGCTTCCATCGAGGTGAGGAACACCGAAAAGCTGTAGTAGATCACCCCATACGAGATGGTTTCGGTGATGGCGAGGGCAAGGGCAATATACCAACCGTAGTAGACTTGTTTCAAGCGCATGAGCATCCTCAAGATGGACGGAATAAGCCCCGAGATTATATCGCTCTTTTACGATATAGCGAGAGGCAATGTGCGCTGTGGGGGGCAAACGACCGACATTGCGCGTGCAAAAGTACGCTACAATAGCCGTTAGCTTGACCGTCTTTGATAGCCCATGGAGTGTGTATCTGTTATGCGTCGCTTGAGTTTGCTTGCTATTGTGCTGGTTGTGTATGGCTTGGGGGTGGTTTCACGCGCGTGGGTTGGGGCGCAAGAGACGACAGGGGCAACCTGTGAGGCTAACCTGGAGGGGTTATGGGCACTTGCCACCGATGCTTGTGCAACCGGACCGATGGGCTACATCTGCAATGGGGGCAGTTCTCCTCAAGTGCGCCCAGAGGGGCAACTTGCCAACGACCTGGCGAGCGTGGGGGCGTTGGTGGAAACGCAACAGGTGACGGCAATCCAAACCCTCCCGATCATCACCGAGGTGACGGGCGGAGGGGTGCTGTGGCTACGATTGGGCGACCCCTACTACGCCACCGTCGTGCTGGTTGGGGAGGCGGTGATCTTCAACCTGGGCGCAGATGCCGCCAGCGCGTGGGGCAACCTGCTCTTGCAAACAGGGGTAGACCGCCCCGACTGTTCCACCACCCCACACAATACGGTGGTGCTACAAAGCCAACCCAACATCCGTAGCACCCTGACCGTGAACGGGGTGATCGTGGACTTGGTGGGCACCATGGCGGTGCGCACCCTTGACACAAGCACGGTCTTCATCGCGCTTTCGGGGCAGTCCAGCTTGACGGTGTTGGGGCAAGAGCTACCCGTGTGGGTGGGGCAACAAATCACCGTTGGGTATCAGGTGGGCAACTTTGCCCAACCGCTGGGGGTGCTACAAAGCACGTCCTTGCTCGTGCCCGAACTCATCGAAAACCTGCCCACCGGCTTGCTCGATCAACCGATCTGGATTCCTCAACCCGGCTACCTCGCCACCGAAGGGATGGTCAACTTGCGCGCCGCGCCCTCCACTGATTCCGCTCTGGTTGGGCAAATCCCGGTGGGGGAGGTCTTGACCATTTTGGGGGCAAACCCCGAACGAACTTGGTTTCATGTGGGGATGGCGAACGGGTTTTCGGGGTGGGTGTTTGGGGAGGTGGTCAAACAATTCACGGGGGAGATCGCCCAGGTGTACTCTGAAACGCCCGCTCCCCCTCAACGCTACGGCACGTATAACTCGGCGGCGGTGGTGCGCGCGCCTTCGGGGTTGAACCTGCGCGCTAACCCGGCGGTGGTCTTTCCGATTGTGGATATTTTGCACAACGGCGAACAAGTCAACATGGTCGCGCGTAGCCCCTATAGCGCGTGGGTGAAGGTGACGGCGGATGATGGGGCGAGCGGTTGGGTGGCGTTGGTGGGCTTGGACACGCGCGCCAATGTGAACGCGCTCCCGGTGGATAACACCGTCCCCGTTCCAGAAACGATTGTGGTTGAGCCAACACGCCCGGCGGGTTCATTCGGCAACGCCTTCCCCGATCCAAACGCGCCCAGCTTCTAGGGCAAACGTAACACGGGCGCGTGCGTTGCGCCCGTTTTCTGCTTAGCGGTGGGCAAGCGCCTGCGTGATGCGGTCCAACACGATTGCCAACAGGACAATCGCCAAGCCCCCTTCTACGCCTTGCCCGATGTTGTTCTGTGCCAACCCGTCCACCACCTCATAACCGAGACCGCCCCCGCCCACCAAGCCGGCGATGATGACCATCGCCAAGACCATCATGATGGTTTGGTTGATGCCCAGCATGATCGAGGGCATCGCCAGCGGCAATTGCACCTTGCGCAGGGTTTGGCGCGCGGTTGCCCCAAACGAGTCAGAAGCCTCTACGGTGGTTTCATCCACTTGGCGGATGCCTAAGTTGGTCAAGCGCACCACAGGGGGCAACGCATACAAGACCGACGCAATGATGCCCGGCACGCGCCCAATGCTGAACAGCATAATCACCGGCACCAGATAGACGAACGGCGGAATGGTCTGCAAGAAGTCCAGCGTGGGCTTGATGAGTTGCTCAAGCGTGTTGCTCCGCGCCGAAAGGATGCCCAGCGGAATCCCAATCAAGACCGACAACAAAGCTGCCACGATCACTTGCCCCAGCGTGTCCATCGCCTGCTCCCACATGCCCAACATGCCCAACAGCACCAGCGCGACCATGCAGAAAATCGCCAAGCGCACGCCCTCAACATAGTACGCCATGAGCATGAAGATCAGCACGACCGACAACCAAGGCAACGTGTCTTGAAGCAAGGTGCGCAAGGGGATAATCAACCACAGCGTTAGAAAGTCACTGATTGCGCCAGACCCCACGCGAAAGTTAATCCAACCCTCTGCGCCCAGCGGTTGAACGGGAATCTCATAGAGGTTGCGTTGCATCCACGCCACCGCATGATCAATCGGATCGCGCAGACTGAGGCGCGTCACTTCGGGAAACTCGGTGAGCGTGAACATGGCTTGCTCTTCGCTTTCGGCGGAGCTTCCCCATGCGAACGCTTCGAGGCGCACACATCCCCAACCGATGACCACCAAGACCAAGAGGCACGTCACCCAGTACGAAAACCGTTGGAGCGCAGGGATGAACAAGGCGCGACGCACGAGTGATTCCACCCAACCGCACGCGCGATAAACCCACGCGATTCCCGCTTCGAGCGGGCGCGTGCCCAAATGCGTCCCGAATAGCACCACCAGTCCCCAACCGATCCACAGCGCAACCCCGCCCAACGGGGCAACGATCAACGCAATGCCCACCGCCAACCCGATCCACCACAACCACGCCAGCGACTGCACCCGTGCATAGGCGTGTTCGGGGAAGCATTGCAACAGCCAAGATTTTTCGGGGAGCAGGCGATTGGCTTGGTAGCGTTGAATGCTACGGTGTTCAATGCGACTGAAGGCGTAGCTCACGCGATCCATCAGGATGGCCAAGCACACAATCGCCAAGCCTGCCTCAAACGCCTGCCCCACGCGCAAGCGTCGTAACGCCTTTAGCACCACCTCGCCCAAGCCATCAAAGCCAATCAGCGAGGCGATCACCACAATCCCCAACGCCATCATGATGGTTTGGTTCACGCCGACCATGATTTGGGGGAGTGCCATCGGCAATTCGACCTTGAACAAGATTTGGCGCGGGGTGGAGCCAAACGCCTCTGCTGCCTCGCGTGCGTCGTCGGGGATGTTGCGGATGCCCAGGTGGGTGATGCGGATGGCGGGGGGGATGGCGTAGATCACCGTCGCAATCAAGCTGGGCACGCCCCCAATCCCGAACAAGAGCAAGACGGGGATCAAGTAGACGAACGCCGGCATGGTCTGCATGGCATCCAAGATCGGGCGCAAGACGCGCTCCACGCGCGAATCCTTAGCAGACCACACGCCCAGCGGAATGCCGATCACGAGCGAGACAGCAACCGAGACCAACATCAAGGCGAGCGTTTCCATGCTGGCAACCCACAAGCCCAACCATCCCATCATCAAGACGCACAGCACAATGAAGAGCGCGCTCGCCAAGTGCATGACGCGCTGGGCAATCAGGAAGATCGCCAGCACAATCACCACCCAGGGGGTGATGAGCAGGAAATCCTCCACCAGTTGTAACACCCATTCCATTGTGTCGCTGAACGGGTTCAATACCCACAAGAAAAGCGGATGGGTGGGTTCTGCCGTGCGTGCCTCAATCACCCAATCCTTGAACTGTTCCATCGGATGGCGTAGCCCCAAGTTCCACCCAGCGGGGAAGCCCTCGAGCGGGCGCACCCACAGATGAATGACCAACACCCCCAGCAAGACCGCCCACAAGATCAACGCGGTGCGGTCACGAAGCCCGTGCTTGGGCTGTGATTGAACGGACGCGCCCATAAAAGTTAGCCCGCCCATTCTGCGACGCTACGCATCAACGTCGCCTGATCCACCCACCCAATCACCTGATCCGCTTCGGTCAAGTAGAAGGGGGTGGTTGTGCCTGCCAAAATGCCGAAGAGCGTTTCTAGCGAGGTGTGCGCGGGGAGGGTGGGGTAATCGTGGCGTTCCCCCTCCAGCGGTTGCATGATGGTCTTCGCGGTGAGAACCTTGATGCGGGGCGCGTCTTTGGTGAATTCGCGCACGTAGTCATTGACGGGATGGGCAACGATCTCTTGCGGGGTGCCCACTTGCACAATCTCCCCATCCTTCATGATGGCGATTCGATCGCCAATCTTGAGTGCCTCTAAGAAGTCATGCGTGATGAACATCACGGTTTTATGCACCACCTGTTGTAAGCGCATGAGCTCGTCTTGCATCTCGCGCCGAATGAGCGGGTCTAACGCGCTGAAGGGTTCATCACACAACAGGATTTCGGGTTGAACCGCCAAGGCACGCGCCAAGCCCACCCGCTGTTGCATCCCACCGCTCAACTCGTGGGGGTAGTAATGCTCCCAACCGCCCAAGCCCACCATCTGCACAATTTCCATCGCCTGTTGCTGGCGGGTCTTTTTGTCCACGCCCTGCACCTCAAGCCCATAGGCGACGTTATCCAACACGCGCCGATGGGGGAATAGCCCAAAGCGTTGGAAGACCATGCTGGCGGTATGACGGCGCACGTGGCGCAATTCAGACGCGCTGATCTGGGTGATGTCTTGCCCGTTGATCTCAATCGTGCCGAAGGTGGGATCAATCAGGCGCGTGATGCACCGAATCAAGGTGGACTTGCCGCTACCGCTCAAGCCCATCACCACAAAAAATTCGCCCCGCGCAATTGAAAAGCTAACATCACGGACAGCGACCACATGCCCCGTTTGAGCCAGGATGTCCGCCCTAGAAAGCCCACGCTCCAGTTGAGCGCGGACGTGTTGTGGATTGGCACCAAAGATTTTGGTGACGTTTTTACACGCAATAATGGGTTGTTGGTGTGCCATGAAAGAAACTCTATCTCAATTAAAAACTGCCATAGTCGCCGTTATTATAACCGAAATGAGCCGACTTGTCAGTTTTTGGTGGGGCGCGTCTTGACTTGACCGCGCTCTCTGTGGTCACTTTGGGAGGCAAGCGCGCATCGAGCCTAACTTGCTCATGCGGTTGGCAAGGCAGAACGCTTAGCCAAGCGGGAGCGCTCGAGCGCCTGTGTGGCGCCCCCCCACACAAGCATTCACCGCTTGTATGCCGCCCCCACTTCGCCGTTTCTTAGGCAGGTGAAATGAGCGATACTGCTTCACGTTGTAATGCACACGCTTTTTGCTGATTCAGTAATTGAATTGATGAAGAATGTCAGACTTGATTATTTTTGGATTCGTTGTTGGGGTAGCGGTGTTGTTGGTGGGGATTGGCAAGTCCGGCTTTGCGGATGGCGCAGGCTTGATTGCCACCCCCCTGATGGCGTTGGTCATGCCGATGGCAGACGCAGCAGCATTGATGTTGCCCATTTTGCTATTCATTGATGTGTTCAACTTGCGCCATTATCGCAATGATTATGACCGCAAGAATCTCAATTTATTGGTGCCGGCGGGCATCGTGGGCATCGCCATTGGGGCGTTGTTCTTCAATGCGTTTCAAGGGAATGAGCGCGTCCTCAAGGTGGGCTTGGGGGTGTTGGCGTTGGTCTTCTTGGCATACCAACTGGGGCGAACGCGCTTGTTAGGCTTGGCGGAACAATATACCGCGCCCCCTGTTTTCGGCTTTGCAATGGGCATCTTGGGGGGCTTCACATCTACGCTTGCTCATGCTGGCTTGCCCCCCATCTTGATCTACCTATTGCCCCAAAAACTTGAACCACGCCGTTATGTGGGGACGGTGGCATACTTGTTCTTCGTCATCAACGTGGTCAAGTTGATCCCATATACCGCGTTGGGATTGTTGCGCGTGGGGAACATTCCGCTAACGTTGGTGTTGTTGCCCGTCACCTATCTTGGGATACGCTTGGGATATTGGCTACAAGCACGCATCCCCAAAGCGCTGTTTGCGCAGATCATCTACGTTTTGCTGTTCTTCACTGGGGTGCGCCTGTTGTTCAGTTAAGCGCGGTGGGGTGGAGGTGATCCTCCACCCTGTAGCAGGCTTACGCGCCTGTTTCAACCGTCGCGTCGAGCGACTGCAAGAGGTGTTCGTTCTCCTCAAGCCAGTGGATGGTACTCATTGCCGCCGAAGTACCCTGCCCTACGGACGTGGCGACTTGTTTCCAGATGGGGTCTTGAATTTCCCCAGCAGCAAAGACACCCTCTAAGCTGGTGCGATAGCGTTCATCGGTGATGACGTAACCGCTATCATCCATCGCCAACTGCTGCCCGAAAACTTTGCTGTTGGGGGTGTGCCCGACGAAGATGAAGATGCCGTCGGTCTTGAA
>CAIRDJ010000078.1 GCA_903877335.1 uncultured Chloroflexota bacterium
CTTTTGCACACAACACAAGCAACCGAACCCCCGCTTAGAGTTTGGTTGTGAAGAGCCTCATTATACGCCACGAACCACATCATGGCGCAGGGCAATCATCATAACACGTTGAGTGCTCAATGACGCCTATCCACCACTACCCCGAAAACTCGTGAGGAAGTCCAGGTAGCCTGTTCCGCTTGGGGTGCCCTGTAGCTTTTGATACTGGTTTATTGATTTTTGAATGCGCTTGAGGCACAAAATCGCCTCATCATGGGTGATGGGTTGCTCGCCACCGCTGGAAAGCACGAAGGCATCTAACACGGTTTTCACCGCATCAAAGCACGCTTGCTCAACCGGGCGCATGGCGAGCGCGGGTTGGTTGCGCCCTTTCACGATTGCCCCATAAACGCGCTTGAGGTTGTCCAATGCCTGATCTGCCAGATGATCTCGCAAGTCTGGGTGAAGCTCATACGCCATCACAATGGCGGTTTCAATGCCAGAAAGCACCTCAAAATAGTGTTGCTCAAAGTTCATCCCTGTTGCCCCTCCGACTGTGGGGGTTTGACTTTTGGGCGTGCCACCCCAACGCGCGGTTGGTTCACATCCGTATTGTTGTGCTGGCTCATCGTCCATTCTATGTCTGCGCTTAAAAGCCACGTCTCAATTGCGTCGGCGGCGCGGTCTGCTAGTTGGGCGGCAATGATGGCATCATCCCCCATGAACGTTTGCAACACATAATCGCTGGCGCTCATTCGACCAGGCGGGCGACCAATCCCCATGCGCGTCCGTGCGATCTTGTCCGTGCCCATGCGTGTGATGATGTCCTTCAATCCTTTTTGTCCCCCCGCGCTCCCGCTGGAACGTATGCGCAAGCTACCCAACGGAATATCCAGATCATCGTTCACAACCATGATGCGGGAGGGATCCACCTTGTAGAAGTTGGAAAGGGGTTGAACGGATTGCCCGCTCAGGTTCATGTAGGTCTGTGGCTTCACGAGGAGGGTGCGTCGCCCTTGAATGGTGGTTTTACACAGGGCAGCTTTGTGTTGCGTCTCATCAAACTTGAGGGAATAGCGGTGCGCTAATTCATCCAACGCCATCCATCCGATGTTGTGACGAGTGTGATGATATTCTCGCCCTGGATTGCCTAAGCCCACCACCATATACCAATCTGACATGTTCACCTCATCTGCCTATGTGATGGTCGAGGGTACAAGTAAGGTTGAACTTCTGTCAACGGACGGGCTAGGATTTTTCACGCTTTGCCAATACATCATCATTGTAAGTGGCGTAGGTGTGCATGTGTTCAAGCCACTTGGGCATCGTGTGTAAGACCACGCGCAGGTTCTCGATCAGGGGGATGCCTTGCTCGAAATAAGCCTGCGTCACTTTGTACCAGTCCACCATACCAAGATGAGCTGCCACATACGAACTGAAAACCGCAAAACTGTCGCTATCGCTCGCTTGCACGGTGAACGGGTACATCATCAACCCGTCATGTTGAAACATACGACGGACGCGCACTTCAATTTCTAGCTCATCCGCCAAGTCTGCCAAGCGTTGCAGGTGGTCTAGCCCATGATGATTGACGATCCAGCTACAGGCGTAATAGTGATGATCGGGGTGGGCAGGGTGGGTTTGATTCATGCGATGCTTGATCCTTCGGTTGAGTGACCTAGGGACGAGAGCATCTCGTCCCTTGATGTAACACGTGAGTTTATTCGCCAAATTGCGTTTCGTACAGGTGGCGGTATAAGCCCCCTTTTTCTAGCAAGGTTTCATGGTTGCCACGCTCAACGATCATACCCCGATCCATCACCAAGATTTCATGCGCGGCGCGAACGGTGCTCAAGCGGTGGGCGATCACCAAACTGGTGCGCCCTTGCATGATGGTGGAAAGCGCATCTTGAATCAACGCTTCCGACTCGCTATCAAGGTGGCTAGTTGCTTCATCCAAAACGAGGATGCGAGGGTTCTTGAGGATCACCCGCGCAATGGCGATGCGTTGTTTTTCGCCCCCGCTCAGGCGGTAGCCTCGTTCCCCTGTGAGGGTGTCGTAGCCATTTTCTAAGCCCATGATGAAGTCGTGAATGTTGGCGGCTTTGGCGGCAGCTTCTAATTCGGCTTGGGTGGCATTCTGTTTGGCGTAACGCAAGTTATTGCCGATGGTGTCATTGAAGAGGTAGGTCTCTTGTGTCACCATTCCGATATTGGAGGCAAGCGAGGACAAGCTGACATCCCGAATGTCCACACCATCAATGAGGATGCGCCCCGCAATCGGGTCATATAGGCGCGGGATCAAGTAGGTCATGCTGGTTTTGCCCGCTCCGCTGGGTCCGACTAACGCCACCAATTCACCCGAACGAACGCTAAAGGAAATGTCGGTTAGTGCCTGTGTGCGCGCTTGATGGTGAGGGGTTGCCTCGCCTGTCTCGCTTGGTTGGGCTTTGGGTGTGGCGGAGGGTGCGTGTCCCACACGTTCTACATCTTGCAATAGCCCGCCGCTGATGGCGTTGTAGTCAAACGAGACGCCTTCAAAAGTGAGGTTGCCCTGCACGTTTTGCAACGCAATGGCGTTCGGTTTTTCCACAATATCGAGGGGCAAATCTACCACCTCAAACACGCGCTCAAAACTGACTACAGAGGTGGTGAAAACTACAGGGGCGCTTGCCAACGCTTGTAAGGGACCATACAACTGGGTGAGATATGTCCCGAAGGCAACAATCGTCCCAATGGTGATGTCCTCCTGGATGACGAAATAGCCACCAATCCAGAAGATGACTGCCGTGCCTATCGCGCCGATTTGCCCCAACAGCGCGAAGAGTTGCACGCCCACCACCGCCTGACGGATGCCAATATCGCGCACTTTGGCGGCGTTATTTTCAAACTGGGTGACTTCAGAATTAGTATGACCGAACAGCTTGACCAACAAGGCTCCGCTGATGTTAAGCGTTTCGTTCATGCGGGCGTTCATGTTGGCGTTGTATTCCATCTGCTGGCGGATCATCCCGCGCAGAACATCGGCGGTGCGCTGAGCAAACCAGATGAACAGCGGCAAGACCAACAAGCCGATCAACGTGAGTCGCCACTCCCAAATCAGCATGACCGCTAACGTTGCCACCACCGTGATGAGGTTGGTCAGGATTTGCACAATGGTGTTGCTGATCGCGTTTTGTGCGTTGACCACATCGTTATTGAGGCGGCTCATCAGCTCGCCAACGCGCGTATTGGTGAAGAAGCGCAGGCTCATGTGCTGGATGTGACGGTAAAGTGCAACGCGCAAATCAAAGATGACCCCCTCCCCGATGATGGCATTGATCCACCGTTGATAGATGCTCAAGCCGGCGCTGGCAAATGGAATGAGGATGAGCGCGAGAGCGACAAGGTTGAGTTGGTTGAGGTTGCGACTGGGCAACACCGTATCAATCAGTCGCTTGATGAGCCATGGCGCAATCAACCCGAGCGCGGTGGAGACCATGATCGCTACGAACATCCAAATAATTTGAAACGTGTAGGGGCGGGCATACCCGAACACGCGCACCACCAAAGCGCGGGTGAGCGGTTGCTTTTTGACATCATCAGAATCGCTGAATAGATAGCGATACATCCCCGGATTGAAACCCATTCTCTTTTGCTCCTGTGTAGATAATTGTGCGTGCTAAAAATAGGACACATCGAGCGATTGTGCCATCGTTACTTTATCAATTAGACCTATCCGAATGGATAGGTTGTTAGGGCGCAGTGATGCTGAACGAAAACGGTGCCACCAGGTTATATCCGTCCACATCCAAGGCGACTGTCCAATTGCCGGGCGTGAACTCAAAATCGGTTTGGTCGATATAGGCCCAGATGCACGCATTATTCACGTCAAAATCAAACGGAATATCATATTGCCCGCGCACTGCTCCCTCATACGTCCAGCGTGCCGTCACCACGCTTCCTGCCTTCAAGTCGAGGGCACGGGCGACAATGTAAATCTCTGGTGTGTCCGCGCTAAAACTGGTTTGGCTTGTGCTGGCGCAATCATTGCTGTTGACCCCATTGGACAGGGTTGGCTCTAGCAAGCGCGTCAGGATGGGCGGGGTGGGGGTGACGGGGAGGGTGGGGGTGGCGTTCCCTGCCAGTGTCGTCGCGCCTAGTGGCGTTGATTGCGGAGGGGGCGTTAACCCGCTCAAGAGCAATTCTGCAGAAATGCCCTCTGGCAATCCCCGCCCGTCGGGCAGGGTGCTTTGGATGAACCCAACATCCGTTCCTTGCCCTTGCAAGGTTGCCACTAAGCGGTCACGTTGGGCACTTAGCTCGCGGCTTTCGGTGGACAGCACCTCAACTGTCACCAACATTCGCGCGAATTCCACTGTTGCGGTGGAGCGCACCAGCGCGAGTTGAGTGGCTAAATCGAAGTTTTGCGCCTGCAAGGTGGATTCCATGGCGGTCGGTCCGACGATCGAACCGCACGCGCCCATTAGCACCAGCATGAGGCAACTACACCCGATCAACACGGGTAGGTAAGCAGGTGGTCTTGTGGGTGGCAAGGCAGGTGTCCTCCATTGAACGATCATGAGCAGGGGAGCATTGTAGAACACTTCGGCGACGCTTTCAAAAAGTCCAACCAAACCTTAAGTCAAGCTGCTTGCACTCTTACTCGCTGCAACGTATAATCTAGTACCATCCGCCGTAATAGAGAAACCTTTCCATGTCAAACTTGGACGAGATCAAGTCTCGTTTAGATATTGTCGCCTACATCAATCGATTCGTACCGCTAAAGAAGATGGGACGCTATTATAAAGCTCCCTGTCCTTTCCATAGCGAGAAGACACCTTCTTTCGTGGTGTATGAAGATCGTCAGTCTTGGCGCTGTTATGGGGCATGCAGTGAAGGGGGGGACATCTTTGGCTTTGCCATGAAGATGAACGGTTGGAATTTCAAGGAGGCACTGGAGGAACTTGGCAAATTGGCAGGGGTATCCGTCATCCCCCACAGTTCAGAGAGCATCCAACGCGAAAAACATTTGGAGAAATTGCGAGCGTTGATGAAAGAAGCTGCCAAAGCCTATCATCTCGCGCTGTTTGATGACACCGTACCAGGGGCGCAGTTGGCGCGTGAGTATGCCACTGTGGGGCGTGGGTTTTCGCTGGACGTGCTTGAACAGTTTGAGATTGGCTATGCCCCCAAGGGTTGGACAGCTCTCATTGATGTCCTCACGAAGATTGGCTATTCAGCAACCGATTTAATTGAGGTGGGGTTAGCGGTCAAACACGAGGAGACGGGGCGCGTGTATGATCGCTTTCGCAATCGCTTGGTGGTTCCAATTCGCGATCCCAAGGGAAACGTGATTGCTTTTGGCGGGCGCGTGCTAGACCCCAACGACCAACCCAAGTATTTGAACAGTCCCCAAACTCCCTTGTTTGATAAGAATCGGGTGCTGTTTGGGCTAGACTTGGCAACGCAGAGCATCCGCCAAAGTGAGACCGCCGTGATTGTGGAGGGCTACATGGATGCCATCACCGCCCATCAGTACGGGTTTCATAATGTGGTGGCACAAATGGGGACAGCATTCACCGAGCGTCAACTTCAGTTGATCGCGCCACGCTGGGCGAAGCGGATTGTGCTGGCGTTGGACAGCGACCACGCTGGTCAAAAGGCAACCGTCCGCAGTTTGGAAGTTGCTCGCGCTGCCCTGCAAGCAGACTTGAGTGGCAAACTCAAAGTGGAGCTGCGCGTGTTACAGTTGGAGGGCGCAAAAGACCCCGATGATTTAATTCGCGCGGAGCCACAAAAATGGGCGCACTTGGTGGAGCACGCGCTCACGGTGGCGGATTTCTTGATTGAAACCGAAGTGAGCCAACTCCCCAGCACCCCCTCGCTGTCTGACCGCCAGGCGGTGGCACAGCGGGTGATGCCCTTGCTTTTGGCGACCGAAAACAACATGCTTCAACGTGAGAACGTGCAACAATTGGCAATGCGCTTACGCCTTTCCGAAAAAGATTTGTTGCGCCTGGCAAGCGATACCACCCAAGCCCAAGCAAAAATCCGCCAGGCGAAACCCCCTGAACATGCGCCACGCAATGAAGTAGGCATCAATGATCTCTTGGCAGAGGCAAGTACCCCTGTGGATGAGGAAGCATTGTCTGCATCTTTTGCGCTCCCTGCAACACCGACACGCCCCACCCACATCACTGCCGAAATGCGGATTGAGGCGCATTTTTTGCATCACCTGTTCAAGGTTCACGAACAAGATGGCAACCTGTACTTTCAAATTAACCGTCGCTTTCGTGAATTGGCAAACGGAGATAGTGCCTTGATAGCGGATGCGTTGGGGGTGCTTTCGCACAAGGACTTCAGCTACATCGGCTTTCAACGCTTGATGACTCTCTTCATCGAGGGGATCAATCAAGAGGATGAAACGGTTTTCGCCTACATTGAATCTCACCTTGATGAGCTGCTCATGCTGGATTATCAACTGGTGTCCATTAATCAGCTGGAGAAAAAACTGACGAACTCCGCCAAGATTAGCCCGTTAGACTTAGGTCAAGTTTTGGAGCAGGTTCATCGGAATGGGGCCACCACCAGTCCACAAGCTGATGTTGTGAGTCAGGCCATTGCCCTGCGTAAACGGCGCCTCAACCGCGAAAAGCAAGAGCTACACCAACTTCATCAAGCTGCCCAGCGCAATGAAGATGAAGAAACGATCCTACGCATTACGAAGCAGATAGACTACTATGCACGTGCGTTGAATTTACTATATCGTGAAGAAGCAAGCCAAAAGTAAAGGTGCAGAAATCAAAAGGTGAGCATGGGCAATCAACCCGATCAAAACGATGAATTAAACAACCCACTGGATGACTTGGGCTTAGAAGAGTTTGACGACGACGAACCGCTAGAACCAACCCGCGCGGTGGAATTTGGTTTAACCGACACGCTTGGGCTAGAAAGTGAATTGGAGGTTGAAGTAGATGGGGTGTTGGAAGAGGATTTTGACGACGCGGTTGAAGAGGAAGATGCCAACGAAGGCGACCATGACGATTATGATGGGGTGCTTGCCCCCATTGACGATCCGGTTCGCCAATACCTCAAGGAAATCGGTCAAGTCCCTTTATTGAACACCAACCGTGAGATTTGGTTGAGCATCATCATTGCGGCGGACCGCCTGTTAGAAGCCCTGCGAGATCGCCTTTCTACCAAGGCTCCCGTCGAAAACAAGCCCGATCACATCCCCACCACTGTCGAGATCGGTCAAGAGACCATCCTGTTTTTGGTGGAGGCGTGGGAGCGTGTTGGGGCGATGCACCCTCTGCGCCCAAATTTTCATCTGCCCAACCTGGTACACCTGGTAGACGAGCTACAAAAAGTGTTTGACAACTGGGACAGCAACGATGAGTCCACGATTCGGCAGTACCTCAACGCTTTTGAGTGGGGGCGTGATGAAGAGGTGGGCGAAATTGCACGTGGCATCTTTGATGCCATCCATGCGCTCTATTTGCTCCCGTTCGATCTACAACTGCGCATCCGTAGCCATGCTCAACTGCATCACAACCAACTGGTTAGCGCGCAAGAACTTTTACAAAAACTACTCGACTATCCCGATCGTGAGGAGCAACTCACGGATTTGTATGAGCGCGTCGAATTGCTTGGGCAAGACGCTGCAGAGTCGCTCACCCGCGCCAATTTGCGCTTGGTGGTGAGCGTGGCAAAGCGTTATATGGGACGTGGCATCAATTTCCTCGACCTCATTCAAGAGGGGAATATCGGGTTGTTGCGCGCCGTCACCAAGTTTGATCACACCAAAGGCTATAAGTTTAGCACCTATGCCACGTGGTGGATTCGTCAGGCGATCAGTCGCGCCATTGCTGACCAAGCCCGCACCATCCGCATTCCCGTTCACATGGTGGAGACGATCAACCGCCTCATGCGCATTCAGCGTGATCTGGTTCAAGAATTGGGCGCAGAACCCAGCGCGGAGCAAATTGCCCTCGATATGGAGTTCATGGATCCAGAGGATATTGCAAAGATCAAACAGCTTCAGCGGGACGGGGAAGCCTTAGACCCTGCCCTTGCGCGCAAGTTGCGCCGTGCCGCCCAAAAGGTGCGCCGTATCTTGCGTGTCGCACAAGAGCCGATGAGCTTAGAGATGCCGGTCGGTCAAGAAGACAGCAGTCAATTAGGAGACTTCATCGAAGATGACAAGATACTGGGACCGGTGGATGCCGCCAGTAAACAATTGCTCAAGGAGCAGTTGCGCTCGGCTTTGGGCATCTTGAGTGAACGTGAGCGCGATGTGCTCGAAATGCGCTTCGGGTTGCGTGATGGGCAAGATAACACCCTAGAAGATGTGGGCAAATTCTATGGTGTCACCCGTGAGCGCATCCGTCAAATTGAGGCGAAGGCATTGCGTAAGTTGCGCCATCCCACCCGTAGTCGTCAATTACGTGACTATTTAGAATTGTAACTCGGTAAATTGCCTAAATAACCTTCCAGCATGTTATGTTAAAATTATCCATATTGTCTTAACATAGTGACAGTTTTAGTGGATATTGGTGGAGCATAGCATGAAAATAACCGAGCGTTTCTTGACCAAAGAGTTGGAAGCGATAGAGGTACAGTTACAACGGATAGATTTAGGTGCAGATGCAACGTACTTGGCAAGCTCTACAGAGATCGAAGCCTTGAACCAAGAAACCAAACGGCGGTTAGCCCTGGTTGCCTCCATAAAAGAGGATGGGAAAGATCGCCATCAGTTGATAAGCGTCTTAAGGGCGAAGATTCACGAATATAACCAAACCATCCAACAGCACGAGCAAGTGCTACAAGAATGGGTGGTTGACCGTGATTATATGGAGGGACTTTTGGCACGCTTTCAAAAAGTAATCGATCAAGATTCACCCGTTACAGACTTCAAAGATACCATCTTCCAGTAGCGTTCATCAGCATTTGAAACAGAAAAGCAGTCAGTTTGACTGCTTTTTCCCTGCCATCTCTCCATCACTTGGCGTAGCGCGTGTCGCTGGGTTGCGCTTGGTTTAATTTGTCTGCCCATTCAAACAAAAATAGGGAGACCACTAGAGCCTAGTGGATGACAACGCGCTCCTAAACTAATCTTTAATCGTCCATCAAGTTGAATCCTGCGCCCATAAAGGTTAGCATTACAGCATTTCAACACGTAAACGGTTCAAACTTGCCATGATTACAGACCCCATCTTTTGCCCCACCTGTGGGCATAACTTGACCGAGCAGGACATTGGGGGGCGGCTTCGCCCCAAGTGTGACCATTGTGGCTATGTACACTACCTCAATCCGGTGCCGGGCGTGGGCTTGCTCATTGAAACCGAAGCGGGGTTGGTTCTCATTCGGCGTAAAAATCCACCCCATCAAGGGGAGTGGACCTTGCCTAGCGGTTTTGTCGAAATTAACGAAACTGCCGAAGAAGCTGCCATGCGCGAAGCAGAGGAAGAGACGGGTCTCAAAGTCAAGATTGTCGAGTTGGTGGCGGTGAACTCCTTCCCTGAAGGACCACCCAGCAGCGGGATCATCATTTTCTTTCGAGTGGTGCCCATCGGCGGAGCACTGCAGGCGGGGGATGATGCCACCGAAGCACAAGTTTTCACCCCACTCAACATGCCCCTCATCCCATTTCGGACGCACCGCGAAGCTGTGGGGTTGTGGCTAGAACGCCAACGCAACCCGCTCCTACATCAAACCACTGATAGCGGTTTTGTACATGAGCAAGATTATATCATCCGTGAGGCGGACTCCACCGATTTACCCGAACTCAGCGCGATCCTCAAGTTGATCCCCCATCACCGCAGTCTACATGGGAACGTCTACTGGGGGGAAGTTGCCCAACGCTTCCGCGAGGTGGACGGTTTACATGTTTTGGTGGCGCAAACGCGCCAACATCCGCCCATGCTCATTGGCATGGTTGCCTTTAGCGTCTTGCGTACCCTCACCGAAGGCATTGCCTTCGTGAGTGATCTGGCAGTGTTGCCGGTTTATCAGCGACGTGGGATTGGCGCAGTGCTGATTGAAGCGGTTCGCGCCCGTGCCCAAAAATTGGGGCTGCATACCTTGATGGTGAACGCAGACCGCCTTCCGTTTGGGGTGCGTGCCTTCTTTGAGGCGGAGTCTTTTGAAGCGCTGGATATGTTAGTACGACCAGTGGACGAATAGGAACAGGGCAAAGTAACCGCTTATTCCGCGTTGGTTACGTCCCATCAAGCGGTGGGTATGGTGGCTAAATGTTCCAATCAATTGGGTAGAAGAGCGAGAAACCTTTTTCACCATGACAGTTTCGACCTTCACCTCACGCGCTACGGAATCATAGGCGTTCAATCTGTTGCTTGAGCCAATCAATCGCCTCTTCATTGATGCAATAGCACATAGCAGGACCTTGAATTGTCCCGCTGATGATGCCAGCTTCGCGCAATACTTTGAGGTGTTGGGAGATGGTTGCTTGCGCGAGGGGCGTGTGGGCAACAATATCATTGGTGATGCAAGCGGGGTGCTGGCGCAAAAAGCGCACAATCTGCATCCGCTTTTCGTTGCCCAACGCCTTACACATTTGCACCAAACGCGCCTCATCTGTTGAGCTTAGGGTTGCTTGAATCTGCTCTTCCATCGGTTGCTGAACCTTTCATCAAAACGCTCCCTCTATTCTACTCGGCTATGCGTTCTCATAGCAGGGAATGCCTCTAAAATCGGGTATAAAATCTGCCCAGTTTGTGAGGTTGCACACGTTGGAAACGGGTTGGTACAATATCAAGACCAAGGTTGAACCAAAGCATGATATGACGTTTGACACCCCCATAGCGGTGTGTTACTCTTTTAGCTATAGTGATTGTGCCAAAAAGAACAATTGGCAAAATCTGGAGATCGCAGCATGACCTTACAAGCATTTGCACCCATTAGCGCGATACTAATCCTCGCGTTTATTGTTTCCGTACTGATCAACTTTCTCTCTCGTATCTTGGGACCGTTTCGCCCTTCTGCCCGCAAGGTTGCTCCCTACGAAAGTGGCATGAAACCCATTGGCAAAGGAACACGTCAAGTTCCAGTCAAGTTTTACCTCGTTGCTGTTCTCTTCATTCTGTTTGACATCGAAGTCATTTTCTTTTTGCCATGGGCGGTTAGCATGCGTGGCTTAGGATGGTATGGCTTGGCGGCAATGGGCATCTTCACGTTTGTTCTGATTATCGGGTTCATCTATGAATGGCGCAAAGGAGCATTGGAATGGGAGTAATTGACCAACCCACACACGGCACTAGCCTAAGCCAACGTTTGGGTAACTTGGGCATGGTGACCACCACCCTCGATGCAGCGGTGAACTGGGCGCGTACCGGCGCACTGTGGCCCCTGTTGTTCGGCTTGGCGTGTTGTGCCATTGAGATGATGGCAACCCAAGCATCGGATTATGACTTGTCTCGCTTTGGGATGGAACTCAACCGCGCCAGTCCACGCCAATCTGACTTGCTCATTGTGGCAGGGCGCGTGACCCGCAAGATGGCACCTGTTGTGCGCCAGTTGTATGACCAAATGGCAGACCCCAAATGGGTGATTTCTATGGGAGATTGTGCTTCGTGCGGTGGCGTGTATAACAACTATGCGGTTGTTCAAGGGGTGGATGAAATCATCCCGGTGGATGTTTATGTGGCAGGTTGCCCTCCCCGCCCCGAACAACTCATGCACGGAATTTTGACCCTGCACGAAAAGATCAAGAACGACAAGTGGCAAAACTGGGCATAAAGGATACCTATCATGTCGAACATTCCCCCCATGCAGAACCCGCTTGAAATGGTCAAGGCACATCTTGGCGAGGCATTGCTAGACAGCAAAGTCTTCCGCGACGAACTGACCTTGATTGTGGCATCTCACCGCGTGGTTGAGGTCTTGAAATTCCTACGGGATACTTCAGGGTTATACTACAACTTTCTTTCTGACATCAGCGCCGTGGATTACTATCCCGAGTTTAACCGCCCAGAGCGTTTCGGCGTGAGTTATCACCTCTATTCGATGCTCTATAACCGCCGTGTGCGCGTGAAGACGTTTGTGGCGGAGGACGCGCCCGTTTTGCCCACCAGCACCGTGCTATGGTTGAACGCCAATTGGCTAGAGCGCGAGATCATGGACATGATGGGCATTGAGTTTGAAGGACATCCCGACCCACGCCGTCTGTTGATGCCAGAAGATTGGCAAGGACACCCCCACCGCCGCGATTATCCGCTCGGTTATGAAACGATTATGTTCTCGTTCAATGTGGAAGACATTGCCAAGCACAAACCGTTTGCTAAACCCATGAGCGAATTCAAATAAAGAGGAAACATCATGGCTGTAAATACACACGAAAAACAACAACAGGTTGAACAGTGGGAGGGTGATGTCGAGGCGTTGCGAGGGTTGGTTTCTGAACGCGCGATGACCGGCGAAACCATGCTTCTCAACATGGGTCCCCATCACCCTAGCACGCACGGCGTACTCCGCTTATTGTTGGAGCTAGACGGTGAAGAGATCATTACCTGCTTGCCCGACATCGGCTTTTTGCACACCGGCATTGAAAAGAATATTGAATCCAAACCGTATGAACAAGCTGTCACGCTAACGGATCGGATGGATTATCTTTCTCCCATGTCTAACAACATGGTCTTCTGCCTTGCTGTAGAAAAGCTGGGTGAAATTGACGTGCCCGAACGCGCCCAAACCATCCGCGTGATCTGTTTGGAATTGGCACGCTTGGCAAGCCACTGTGTTTGGTTGGGCACGCACGCGCTGGATATGGGCGCAATGAGCGTGTTCCTGTACGCCTTCCGTGAGCGCGAACGCATCTTGACCATGTTTGAGATGCTCTCCGGTCAGCGCATGATGGGCAGCTACTTCCGCCCTGGCGGGGTCTGGCGCGATTTGGCGCCGGAGTTCTTGCCTGCTTTGGATGCCTTCTTGCCCGTCATGAAAGAGAAGATCGAAGACTATAGCGTCTTGCTCACCAACAACCCAATCTGGCGTGATCGCACGATGGGCATTGGGGTGGTGGAGCCAGAAGATGCCCTCCGTATGGGATTGAGCGGGGCAAGCCTGCGTGCCAGCGGTGTGAATTGGGACATCCGTAAGGCGATGCCTTACAGCGGTTACGAGAAATATGAGTTTGACGTTCCGCTTGGTGAACATGGGGATGTCTATGATCGCTTCTTGTGCCGTCTCGAAGAAATGCGCCAATCCGTTCGCATCATCCAACAAGCGCGTGGCAAGATTCCTGCTGGGGCGTTCCGTAGCCAAAACCGCAAATTTGTTCCCCCACCCCGCGCGGAACTTGGGCGAAGCATGGAAGCGGTCATTCATCACTTCAAGCTCTGGACAGAAGGCTTTAGCCTGCCAGACGAAGAAGTATTCACCTCCATTGAAAGCCCACGAGGCGAAATCACCTGCTACCTACACGGTACGGGCGGGACAAAAGCGCGTCGCGTGCACTTCAAGACCCCTTCTTTCATTTCTATACAATCCTTACAACACATTGCGCCCGGTCACATGATTGCTGATTTGATTGGCATCATCGGGAGCATGGACTTTGTACTGGGCGACAGTGATCGCTAACGGAGACGGTTATGGCAAATGCAATCTTAGAAAACTACAAAGACAAAATAGACTACACCCTCTCCAAGTATCCGGATAGCCGTTCCGCCGTGATGCCTCTGCTGTACGTGGCGCAAGAACACTATGGATACCTCCACTCCGAAGCGATCGAGGATGTCGCCGACATCCTTGACATGGATCCCACGCAAGTTAAATCCATTGCTGGCTTCTATACCATGTACCGCGAAACCCCGAAGGGCAAAGTTTGGTTGCACGTGTGCACCGATTTACCATGCGCCTTGCGTGGGGCAGATGCGTTCTATCATGACTTGCTGAACGAATTGCAAATCGAAGATGGAGAAACCACATCGGACGGCATGTTCACGTGTGAGCATGTGATGTGCTTGGGTTCGTGCGATACCGCTCCCATGCTCCAAGCAAACTTCCGTTTTCATGAATCTCTCAACATGGAAATTATGAAGGAACTGCTGGCAAAGTGGCGCAATGATGTCAACGCTGCCCTAAACCCCACCCGTGCTGGTCATGAAGTTCCGGTCAAGAAGGCATAACCTTAGAGTTAAAAAGGGCAGACACGATGAACATTCTATTCCGAGAAAAAGAAGTTGCGAACGTCCATGAGTTTGACGTTTACGCCGCCAATGGTGGGTTTGATGCGCTCAAGAAGTCTTTGAGCATGACCCCTAAAGAAGTCATTGATCTGGTCAAGGCATCCAACTTGCGTGGGCGTGGGGGGGCAGGCTTCCCCACGGGCGTGAAGTGGAGCTTCATCCCACAGAATGAAGCCGTGAAGTATGTCGCGGTGAACGCGGATGAATCCGAGCCGGGCACGTTTAAGGATCGCCAGATCATGGAGAACAACCCCTATCAATTGCTAGAAGGGTCGTTGATTTGTGCATGGGCAATCCAAGCGACCGCCGTTTACATTTACTTGCGCGGGGAATATTGGGAAGTTGCCGCTCAACTTGACCGTTGCATTGCCAAGATGCAAGAGCACAATCTTGCGGGTGAGAACATTCTTGGCAAGGGTTGGAGTTGCCCAATCTATACCCATCTAGGCGCAGGTGCCTATATTTGTGGTGAAGAGAGCGCGTTGCTCAACAGTCTTGAGGGCAAGCTGGGGCAACCTCGCGTGCGCCCACCCTTCCCCGCCCAAAAGGGTGGCGGTCTCTATGGTGAGCCAACCGTCGTGAACAACGTGGAAACGCTTGCCAATGTGCCCTGGATCATGGTCAATGGTGCAGACGCATACAAGAGCATTGGGACGGAACGGAGCAGTGGCACCAAGATATTCTGTTTGAGCGGTGATGTGCAACGCCCCGGCAACTATGAGCTACCGTTGGGCACAACCATGCGCGAGTTGTTGTATACGCATGGGGGCGGACCCAAAGATGGGCGCACTTTCAAGGCGTTGTTGCCTTCTGGCGCGTCGGGTCCTATTTTGCCTTTGAGCGAAGAGACGCTTGATATGGAGATGACCTACGAAACCTTCGCCAGCAAGGGCACGGTTTTGGGGTCTGCCTCTTTCATCCTGTTGGATGACACGCGCGACATTGCTTGGGCAGCTAGCAAGATGATTAAATTCTTCAAGCATGAAAGCTGTGGCAAGTGTACCCCCTGCCGTGAAGGCACATATTGGATGGATAAGATGCTGGATCGTGTGGTCAGTGGCAAGGCAACCAGCAAAGACCTCGATACCATCTTGGATGTTGCCAGCAATATTCAAGGGGTGACGCTGTGTGCGTTGGGTGATTTCGCCGCCAATCCTGTTTTGGCAACCATCAAGAACTTCCGTTCAGAATTTGAAGAATATCTGGACGGTGGTAAAGTGACCGCCATCCATGCTGGGGCAGCAGACTAGCGCGATGGACGAGCAAAACGCATTGGACAAAGTGGAACTAGGGCAACCAAGCGAAACGTCGGTTGTCTCTCTTCCGCTTGAGCCACAAGAAGCGCAACCCTCTCCCAACAGTGGGAGCATCCCACGCACCTTTTGGGGTTGGGTGGGTTTTCGGCTTTTTGGGCGAGTGGAGGATGAGGGCGCACGCCTGCAAACATTGTCCGATGCGATTCGGTTGCATCCGAACGCAGCGGTTAACTACTTGTTGCGGGGGGAATCTTACCTGCGCAGCGGGCAACTAGATCAAGCGATTGAGGACTTCCTCAACGCCATAGATAAGGCAGAAGCAGAGGCACCCCAACAACGTTGGGGGCTTCACGCACAAGCCGTTCGAGATCGTGCTTTATACGGGCTACGCATAGCTCGTTTTGATTTTTCTAACACCTCGTTATTGGTGAACAAGGGAAGATGAATATGGCTGAAATGGTAAAGACTGATACGGTCTCCGTAAGTTTTGACGGGCAGGTGTATCAGTTTCCCAAGGGTATGAACCTTGTTGATGCCGCAAAAACAGTGGGAATTGATATTCCTGTTTTTTGCTATCATCCTAAACTCAACCCCGTCGGCATGTGCCGAATGTGTTTGGTTGAAACGGGGGGGATCAATCGGGATCGTGCCACGGGGGAAGTGATCCTAGACCAAAATGGGAATCCACAGATTAACTGGTTCCCCAAGCTCCAGACGGCTTGTACCATGACCACCTCAGAAGGGTTGTTCGTGCGTACTACCACCAACAAGGTGGAAGAAGCCCGCAATGATGTATTGGAATTCTTGCTCACAAGCCACCCGCTGGATTGCCCAGTGTGTGACAAAGGGGGAGAATGTCCGTTGCAAAACCTCACGATGGAACATGGTCCCGAAGCAAGTCGCATGTACTTCGATGATAAGCTCCATCTCGATAAGCATTATCCACTCGGCGATCTCATCTTCTTGGATCGTGAACGTTGCATCCAGTGTGCGCGTTGTACACGCTTTCAAGCGGAGGTTGTGGGGGATGATGTCTTGGCGTTCCATGAACGCGGTCGCCGTTTGCAAATCATCACCAACAGCGAACCCGGCTTTGATAGCTACTTCAGTGGGAACACCACCGATATTTGTCCGGTGGGTGCGTTAACTTCTGCGGACTTCCGCTTTGGTGCTCGCCCGTGGGAACTCACCAACATTGCTAGTCTTTCCCCGTATGATCCAGTAGGGAGCAACATCACCCTAAGCACACGCCTTGATCGTGAGTTCGGTGGCAAGGCAATCATCAAGCGTGTGATGCCACGCCAAAACGAAGCCGTCAACGAAATTTGGATCAGCGACAAGACGCGCTTTGGGCATCACTTCACCCGTCATGCTGAAAGTCGCTTGCTTGCCCCGCTGGTGGACGGCAAAGAGACCGACTGGCACAAGGCAAATGAGACCGCCAGCGCGTTGTTGAAATCTGCCAATGGCAAGATTGGCGTGCTCGCCGGCAGTAGCATGAGCAATGAAGACTTGTGGTCCTTGCGCGAATTGGTGAAGGGGCTTGGCTCTGACCGTTTGGGCGCGTGGAC
>CAIRDJ010000079.1 GCA_903877335.1 uncultured Chloroflexota bacterium
GCTGGGCACTGCGTCAGAGGCGTTTGCCCACCCCACCGAAGAGGCGATCAACCAAGCACGCCACACGCTCAACCTTGCCCCCGATGATCTCGTCATGTTGTGGGTGGGCTACCCTGTGCCCTTCAAGCGTGTTCCGCTATTGTTCGAGGTCTTCAAGCGCGTGTCGGCACGACTCCCCCAAGCTAAACTGGTGCTGATTGGCGACAAGCTCAAAAGCGCGGTGGATCTGGATCAACTGGCACACAGCGCGAGCATCCATGAGCGCGTGGTCATGTATGGTCCCGTGCCTCACCATGAGCTACCGTCGTACTATGCCCTTGCCCAAGCCTACGTTATCACCTCCGCTTATGAAGGGGTGCCTCGCGTGTTGATGGAAGCCTCTGCAGCAGGGTTGCCCCTCGTCGGGTTTGACCGCGTGGGAGTGTCCGAGATCATTCAGGATGGCATCAACGGCTACCTGCTTGCGGAAGGGGACATTGACGGCATGGCAGAAAAGCTGGCGCATCTATTGACCCATTCTGCCGAAGCACAACAACTGGGAGCATCCGCCCAACAACAAGCACTAGAACGCTTTAGTGCCACGCGCAACCTTGAGAACGTGTTAGCGATGTGGCATCAAACCGTTGAACTTGGCACCCGTTAACTTCTACTAGGATTCCCATGACACTCAACCTTGAGGCTTTGCTAGTCACGCTGGCATTTGCGACGTTCCTAGTTGCGGTGGGGTTGCGCCTGCATCATCAACGCCCAAGCCTGCCGTTGGGCATGGCGTGTGGATTGGGCTTCGCCGTTTGGTTGGTGGGTGTGCTGGCAATCGCCATGCCGTTTGGTTGGTCATTCGGCTTAGGACTGGTGATGAGCGTCGTCGTGGTGGGCATCGTGATAATGATTCCGCCCCAAACGCCTGCACAAACTCCCGCTTACAGCGCGTTGGAGGTCGCCTTCTTCGCGCTGGTGATGATGGGGGTATGTCTGCCCGTTTTGATCCTGCCCGTCCCGCTCGATACCGACGCGCAAGGCTTTGGGTATCTGGCATTGATGGCACGCTTGAGCGGTGACTTAACGCGCCTTGCCCCCTTTCAACCCGACATTCACTACCTGTACGCCCCCGCCCTCAGCGTGTTGAGCGCGTTCTTCAGTGAGGCGTTCGGCACAGGGATGCACGCTACCCTATTCGGCATCGCGGCAGTCTTGGTGACGTTGCTCACCATGATGGTGTATGACTTCGCCCATGCTGTTTTGGGGCGTGGGTATGCTCGCGCCTGCGCGGTGGCATTGTGGATCGGAACAGGGTTATTGACCGCCTACATGGATTCACACTTCACCACCTTGTTAGGGTTGGTGTTTGGGATGTTGCTCCTGTTCGCCACGCAGCGCGCTTTCATCACACGCCAGCGCGGTTGGTGGGGCGTGGGTGCAATCAGTTTGGGGGCGTTGGTGTTGGCACACCCCGATACCACCATCATCATGGGGATGGGCTTTGGGTTGTGGTTGCTGGTGCATCTCACCAGCGTGCCGTGGCGCGTTGGGGTGGGGACGGTGCTTGCCATCCCTAGCGGGGCACTCGTGTTGATCCTGCCCTGGTTGATGACCGTCGCCCCCTTGCTGGGGGGACATATCGCCTCGCCCTTTGAGCGCGACCCCAACTATTGGCGCATGGTCATCTCCTACCCCCCCGAACTGCTCTATCACGGCGGATTGATCGTGCTTCTCAGCGCGTTCGGTGTGTGGGTGGCGTTCCGTCGCGGATGGCGCGTGGGTGTCTTGGGGATCGGTTGGCTAGTGTTGACGCTGGACTTCGCCAGCTTTGGCATCTTGGAAAGGTTGCTCCCGTGGTTGGTCGCGCCCATCACCCGTTATGACTACCCGTTCAGCATCGCGTGGCACGCCCCGATCATCCCCTACGCGCTGTTGGGTGGGATGGGGTTATGGGCACTTTGGGAGGCTACTTTAGCGGTATGGCTACGCCCTGCGTGGGCAACGCGCCTCGCATGGGGAATCCTCACGGTGGGCGCGGTGGGCGTATTGCTGATGGGCATCTTCAACCGCCAGCTATTGGCGTTCAGCAAAGGGCGCATCACCTTCTTTGGGGCGTTCGCCTCGCATGCCGACGTACAGGCGATGGTCTGGCTACGCGAACACACCCCCCCCGACGCGCTGATCTTGAACTTTCCGGGACCGCAAGAAGGGGACTGGGTGCCGGTGATTGCCGAACGCAAGAGCATCTACTACCGCCCCCAACCCTTCTTTGACCGTGGCGACACCGACCCGCTCGCCGATACCCCCGAACAGGTTGCCCTGCGTGCGTTCTGGCATGACCCTGCCAA
>CAIRDJ010000080.1 GCA_903877335.1 uncultured Chloroflexota bacterium
AGGATGCTCATGCTCAAACCATGTATGAGAATTTTATTGAAAAATGTATTCTCGTGAATCCAAGCCGGGACATTGAGTACATCATAGAGCACGGGAATGACTATACCGTTTGCGATCACCAGCGTGAAGAGAAGTGTATGCCACAATCCATGGCGGGGTAATCTAGCGCGTAGCTCACCCAGAAACGAAAAAATAACCCACAGGATGAAGGGTAGCAGTAGTGCAAGGTATTTCCCCAGTTGCGTGTAAGGAAGGCGATTGCCGATCAGTTGAAAGACCAGCGCAATCACGAATAAACTAGTGGCAATTAGATTGAGCGTCAACCAAACTCGTCGATAGGGATAGATCAAGTCTTCTACTGAAGTTGGGGTGATCGAATTGTAGCGCATGGGAAGATAGTCAGGCTAGAAAATAGAGGACAAGTTTTGTTAGCATTTCCAGTTTGAATCCCTAATTAAAGGAACTGATCGAGTAGCATGAAACTGGTTTCAAGAATACAGCAAATCTCTCTAATTGTATTGGTTATTTTCGTCTTCAACCTAGGCACAACAGGCGCACAAGATGCCAGCACGTTGGTCTATGGATTGACACTTGATCCAAGCGGATTCGACCCACATATCAATCAATCTGCTGAAATTGGGATCGTGTTACGCCAAGTGTATGATACCTTAATCTATCGTAATCCTGAAACGGGTGAGTTTGTTCCTGGTCTTGCAACACGTTGGGAAGTCTCTGAGGATGCACTGACCTATACCTTTTATCTGCGTACCGATGTTCTGTTCCATGATGGCACACCCTTCAATTCAATGGCGGTTGCCGTCAATTTAGATCGCATTGTCAACCCGGAAATAGCCTCTCAAAAGGCACGTTACTTGTTAGGAAATTACAGCGGTTATGAAATTGTAGACGACTACACTATTCGGTTGATCCTCGCTAAACCTTATGCTCCTCTTCTGGATTCCCTCAGTCAAGTTTATTTGGGCATGGCAAGCCCAACCGCGTTGACACAACACTCAACCGAACGCTATCAATTCAATCAGGTGGGAACGGGACCTTTTATCTTCTCCGATTTTATTCCTGGCGATCATGTTACCCTGCAGAGAAATCCTGCTTATGTTTGGGGACCTGTATTCTATCAAAATTCGAGCATTGATGTAATTGAATATCGTTTCTTCACCGATCCAGTGGCGCGGTCACTTTCTCTTGAAGGGGGATTAGTCGATGCTATCGGAGAAATCCCTGCGACTGATGCCCGTATTCTGGCAGGCAATCCGAATTTTCAATTGATCCCAACCGCGATTCCCGGACAACCACTGCAATACATGATGAACGTTGCGCAAAGCCCTACCGATGAACTAGCTGTTCGCCAAGCATTAATCTATGGTGCGAACCGCACGCTCATTGCTGAAACGGTCTTTCAAGGTTTTTCAGAAGTGGCGTGGGGTCCTCTCTCACGTAGCACCCTGTACTACTCCAATGAAGTTGTGGGGCGTTATGACTATGATCTTGAACAAGCCATCGACTTGTTGGTACAAGCTGGCTATGAAGACACAGATGGGAATGGGATTCGCGAGCGAGATGGTCAACCTTTGACTGTTAAAGTGATTGTTCCCAGTTGGGGAAATGTGCCGGAGGTTTCGCAATTGCTCAAGGATCAGTGGAACTTGTTGGGTGTTGAGACTGTTTTAGAAGTTGCTCCTACATTCTTTTCAGTATTGGACGCGGTTGAAGTGGGCGAATATAACTTGGTGGCATTCTATAGCTTTGGCGTAGACCCCTCCCTTTTGAATAATTACTACGTCACAGATGCACAGAACAACTGGATGAACTATTCCAATGCTGAATTAGATCAAGTGTTGGAAGATGCCGTTCGAGTGAGTGATCCCATCGTGCGGGCGGGGGGCTATCAGTGGGCACAAACAACCATTATGGATGAAGCGTTGATTCTACCTATCCGTGACTATACTAATTTGAACGCCGCTAACCAAGCTGTAGTAGGTTTACAGTTTGATGCGTATGGATGGTTCCCTATCCTGCCAAATGTTCAGTTAGATCGTAGCAAATAAGGCTCATGTTCTTGGTGCGTGCCATACTGGGTGTGTTTTTCAGGGTGTGGTTGGTTGTCACCCTGATGTTCTGGGCATTTGAAATACTTCCAGGAAATACATCCGATGAAAACTTGCTATCAGGGGGTGGGGATGTGTCGCAGGAGCAAGAAGAACACCCTATGGTACGTTACTGGCAGTATTTCTCACAAATTCTACAAGGTGATCTTGGTCAGTCCCTATCCGACGGACAGTGGGTGACTGAAAAAATTGCCGCACAAGCCATCCCAACAATACAGTTGGCTTTGTTATCGTGGGTTCTGGGGATTATCTTAGGTGTAGTCATGGGGGGAATCACGGCAAATGGGGGCTATCTAGGTCAACATTTCTTGATGCTCGAGAATATATTGTTAGGCATTCCCGTTTATTGGTCTGCCACCATGCTGTTGTATATCTTTGTGGTTTTACTGGGATGGTTCCCAGCAGGGGGAGGGGGGCGGATGAGCCAACTCATCCTGCCCTCGCTGACGCTGGCATTGTCATTGTTGCCATCCGTCTCTTTGGGTGTGCGGCACGCCCTCTACGATCAACTGAATCAGAATTATTTAATGACCGCTAAAGGCAAGGGCTTACATAATTTCCGCATATTATGGAAACACTTGATGCCGAATGCCATGATAACGGTGATCCCCCTCATATTTTTAGAATTAGGTTTTTTGCTTAGGGGTACGGTTCTGACGGAACGCTTGTTCTCTCGACCAGGCTTGGGACAAGTTTTATTGCGGGCAGTGCTACAACAAGATTATCCTGTGGTTATTGGTGGAGTCATTCTTGGTGCGCTCTTGATGAATGTTTTACAAGTGATTGCTGACTTGTTGGTGTGGCTCTTGGATCCACGAGTTAGGGAATGAAACCATTCAATCGGTTGGGATGGGTGGTGTTGGGGAGTCTGTTGCTGATTCCCTTCCTTGCACCGTGGATTGCCACCCATGATCCTTATCTGACTTCTGACCAGCAGTTCATCCTGCCCAATGTGTCTCATTGGTTTGGAACGGACTATTTAGGGCGTGATCTATATAGTCGCTTTCTGTGGGGCGGGCAACGCACGATACTGGTGGGGTTAAGTTCCACCCTGATCGCGATTGGGATGGGATGTTTGGTGGGGAGTCTAGGCACTTTAACTGGACCAACTGTTGATTTAGTTTTTTTAGCCGTTTTCGACACCCTTGCCAGCATTCCCGGAATTTTGGTCAGCTTGCTGATCTTGACATTATTTGGCAATGGCATCAGTGAATTAGTGTGGGCTACCGCCTTGCCCCAGATCATTCCAGTTGCCTATGTGGTGCGCGGGGCAATGTCTTCATCCAAGAGGCATGAGTATGTTGATGCGTCTCGTGCTTTAGGGGCGAGTAATCTACATATCATGTGGCAACATCTCCTTCCCTCTTTGTTGAATATCCTATTGGCATACAGCATGAGTACAATGCGCTATTGTCTGATGATGTCTACCACGGTCACGTTTTTGGGATTTGGTGGGGAGCCGGGGGTGGCAGATTGGGGTGTGATGCTTGCCGAAGCGCGAATGGCGTTTCGCGTTGCGCCGTGGACGAGCATCCCACCCGGATTAGGGATGTTGCTGTGGGTGATGTGCCTCAACTACCTTGCTGAATATCTAGGGAAACCTATCGCTAAGCTGAAATGAGCGTACCCGCTCGTTGTGAGTCATTCACGAGCGCGTGAAATAAAGTCTCATAGTGTGTGCCGTTCATGATCCGTATCGTCAATCCAGAGAATGTATTGACCAGTGAGAGCATATCATTGACTTTGGTTAGCATCCCACCGGTGACATCCACGCCATCCGATCCACCCAGCACATCAGCATACTGAAGATAATTGTTGGGGGTGATATGTTCAATCACTTGCCCATGCTGGTCATAGACCCCATCCGTTGTTCCTAGAAGTAGGATTTGCGCAACGGGAAGTTGCTCGGTGAGATATTGAAAGATCGTTTCGGTTGAAATAATCGTGCCTCCTAATTGGCGATCTATAGCTACATCGCCATAGACAAGAGGGATGACCGCATTATTCAGAGCAACCTGTACAGGTTCTAATTGCATGGACTCGATTCTCATATTGTTTGCAACCACTGAAGCAGAAGGTTGCAAACTCCAAATGGGTAAACCTGCCCCCCGCATTTCTTTGCAGACCATATAGTTTAGTTCCCTCGCCACATGCGCTACGGCAGTAAATCCTTCCCACTGCTGTGCAGTATGGACACCTTGAATAGTATTGTGGCGTTTCGCCTCAAAATGCCCAAACGACCCGCTACCATGCCCAACGATGATTTTCAAAGCGGGTGTATGTTGTCTTGCTTGTTGAATGACGGACGCAATACGATGCACGATTGGTGCATTGAACGAACGTTCCGACAATTTATCGGTGATGAGAGAACCGCCAAGTTTAATGAGCGTAATCATTTATTCTTCCTTCCAGTTTCGTGTGATAGACATTCTTTGCTCCGGCATCCAGCATTGCCTTCCGAACGGGTTCTATCTCTTGTGGTTGTACCAGTGCGATCATATTCCCCCCCATTCCACCTCCAGAAAGCTTCGCCCCAAGCGCACCATGCTCTAATGACACGTTCACCAATTGATCCAAAAGTGGGGTGGAGAGAGATAACTGTTGCAACTGACCATGGTTCTCGGTCAGGATTTTCCCTAGTTCTGATAGATTCCCATCAGATATTTGTATCCTTGCACGTTCTACTAAGTCAGTTATCCGTGCGAGAATTTGAGGTACGCCCACGCGATCGGCTTCGTATAATGAGCGCACAAGTGCAACAGCTTGTTTGGTGGGCGCAGGAGTGCCTGTATCAGCGATTAGGAAGTGAAGAGTGGTATGGGCTTCAATGAATGTCATGGGTTGGTTTCGCCGAAAGTAAACTGGCTTTTGGTAGACGATCACAGTATTGTCGATGCCGCTGGGTTGCCCGTGAAAATGTTTTTCCGCATGAAAGACAAACTCATTAATCTGAGCGTAGTCAAAACACAGAACTTGACCTAGTAGTAGCGCAATTGCCGAAGCAACAGATGCTCCACTACCTAGCCCGCTTGAAATTGGAATAGTAGACACAACGCTAATCTGTATTTTCGGTAGCCGACTGCTGTTATACATTTCTTTAACTAAATAAATAAATGGATGCCGATCACTTTCAGTTAACGTTTCTTGAGTATTTTCCAATATGATCTTGAAATGGTCATCAGCTTCTTCTAGCTTAGCAATAGTTTTTAGCTCTGAAACGGGGATCGCAATAGCAGGCGAGTCATACACAACGGCATGCTCCCCACACAAAATAATCTTAGCTGGTGCACTTGACTGCATTATCATCGAAACTACCTAAGATTGAACTGGCTTGAACAAGTTAATGCCATTATTCTTCAGAGTATCTAATCATGGAAGGTTATGACGGTATGCAACATTCAGGCACGGCACACGCACGCGCATTTTCTAATATTGCGTTTATAAAATACTGGGGTAATCAGGATCATCGTTTACGTTTGCCTGTTTCTTCGTCTGTCAGCATGAATTTATCAGGTTTGTACTCTGACACTGTGGTCGAATGGGGAACGCACCTAGAGCAGGACACGCTGGTTTTGAATGGGAAAGTTGCAACCTCTGAAGCGTTGAAGCGTATTGTAACCTACCTTGATCTTGTGCGTGAGCTATATAAATTTGACGGATACTTCGCTGTGTCTTCATCCAACACTTTTCCCACAGGTGCAGGGATCGCGTCTTCGGCTTCTGGCTTCGCGGCGTTGGCTTTCGCTATCAATCAATCCGTTGGATTGCAATTATCTGAACGAGAGCTTTCGACATTGGCGCGTTTAGGTTCTGGGTCTGCGTCGCGCTCTATTCCTGGTGGATTTGTTCAATGGCATCAGGGTAACGATCATGCGAGTTCGTATGCAGAAACGATCGCTCCCATGGATCATTGGGATTTGGTCGATGTGATTGCCATTATCAGCAAAGGGCACAAAGCCGTAGGAAGCACCGAGGGGCACGGTTTAGCTGCAACCAGTGTCTTACAAGAGGGACGCTTGAAAGATGTCGATGTGCGTTTTCATCGTTGTAAGCAATCTTTGCTTTCGCGCGACTTTGATGCATTTGCAGAGGTGGTTGAATATGATAGTAATCTCATGCACGCGGTCATGATGACCAGTTCTCCTCCGTTGTTCTATTGGCAACCCGGCTCTGTCCACGTCATGCAGCAAGTACGCCAATGGCGCACCGAAGGGTTAGAAGTATGCTTTACTTTGGATGCTGGACCTAATGTTCATTGCATTTGCTTGAGTGCCGCTGCTCCCCAAGTACAAAGTCGGCTACGTGAGCTAGAAGGTGTCATGGATGTGTTGGTTGCTACGCCGGCTGGTGCGGCGTATTCTGTTGAGCTTTAAGTCTTAGGGGACTTTTTGATGAACGATCTACTCATGAGCATTGTTGGTAACTCTTTTCTGGGTGCCGTGTTGGCTTTTGCCCTTGTCTTGATTCCATCCGTCATCATTCATGAACTGGGGCACTTTATCGCCGGTAAATTAGTTGGCATTACAATTTTAGAATTTGGTGTGGGCTTTCCACCACGAATAGCTAGGCTTTTTGTTTGGCGTGGTACTGAATTCACTTTGAATGCGTTGCCGTTAGGGGGTTTCGTCCGCCCTTTAGGAGAAGATTTTGTGCGCCAAAAGGGACACGAGGAGGAAACTGAAGACCGCCAAGAAGCCAAAAAACGTGGTATTTCACGCTTGGTCTCGGTCAACGAGGCGAAGCCCCTTGCCCGAATTTTCTTTTTCGTTGCCGGCGCAATTGCCAATCTGCTGACAGCTTTCATCCTATTCGTTGCGATTGGCATGATGGGAATTGTTGACATAACAGGGGCAACCTTGACGGTTGTTGAGGTGCAGAATGAATCGGCGTTGTACGAACTCTTAGAGCCGGGCGATATAATTGAAGCGATTAATGGTCAAACTATATCACTCGATCAAATTGATGATGCTTCACCGACGGTGTTTGAGTCCATCGGCGATGAAGCCGTGACGCTTGCGGTACTGAAGGGTGCTACGGAGGAGTTGGTTGAGGTTGAAGTACCGACACGTGAACAGCGCGTGACCAATAAAGGTCCCGTTCGGATCATGGGTGTGGCGGAAAATACACCAGCTGATGATGCGGGCATCCTAGCGGGTGATCTCATTCTTCAGATGAATGGGGTCAGTGTGACTGATGTGGTTCAGCTACAGGAACTTACAGCCCTACGACTGGGTTTGGATACCGAGATCATCGTTCAACGTGATGGAATGGAGCGGAGTGTGACCTTGACCCCGCGTGAAAATCCACCCACTGGCGAAGGGGCGATAGGTATCGTGATTCAAAATACCTTTGTTGAATCCAGTCTTGGGTTGATCTTTCAAATGGGCGTAAAACAGGAATTGGTGAACTTAGGCATCATAGACTCTATCATGTTTAGTATAGATCGTTTTGCTTCGCTCTTCCGTTCAATCATCGCTCTTCCAAGCCAACTTTTTTCTGGGCAAATCCGCCCTGCCGATGCACGCCCTGTCAGTGTTGTAGGGATTAGTCAAGTTGGGCGAGAATTCCTCGAGCGTAGTATCGAACAAGAAGAGCCGGTCATCATCCTGAATTATATTGCTTTGATTAGTGTTGCGCTTGGTTTGACCAATTTACTGCCGTTGCCAGCTTTAGATGGTGGGCGGATACTCTTCGTGCTAATTGAGTTAGTTCGCGGACGACCTTTGCCACCAGAACGCGAAGGAATTGTACATTTGCTAGGTCTCATTCTTTTGCTTTCGCTGACGGTTGTAGTGGTCTTCAATGACATTCGCAACCCAATAACCAATCTTTTACCATAGTCACATTGGAGCTAACCTGAAATGGATGATCTTACTACACCAGAAAAGCGTGCAGTATCCGTTGAACAAGTTTTAGAGCAGCTTGTCAACGAGCATATCGAATTCAATACCACTTTAGTCTATGGACTTTCTGACTTGAGCCAAG
>CAIRDJ010000081.1 GCA_903877335.1 uncultured Chloroflexota bacterium
CCATCCACCCTGCTGATGCGGTGGAAGCAGAACTGTATGCGCGGGCGCAGGGCTTGGCATATCTGCCTACCATCGCCTGTTCAGAGGACTTGCTAAATGCCAATGTGAGCGCACAAAGCCTGACGGCAATCATTCAGCAACCCGCTAACGGGCAAGCCATTTCACAGGGAATCCCGATCATCGGCACAGTACAATTCACGCCCGACCAAGCCCAATTCTATAAGCTGGAGATCATCGGCGGACAGTTCCCTGAGTGGATAACCATCGGCAACACGCACACCGAAAGCGTGGTGGGGGGACAGCTAGAGTTTTTGCCGGGCTATCCGGGCTTACAAGCCGGCAACTATCAGTTGCGTTTGGTGTTGGTTGGGTATGATGGGCAATACGTGCAAGAGCCGTTTGTAATCGGATTCAGCGTCGTCCCATAGCCTTGCGTGAAGATGGGGAGGTCAACGCCTCCCCATTGGGATTATTGCCAAGTAGTGGGGATCATCTCTTGATTGAAGACCAGATCGCGCTTGGCGACTTTCTCGCGCCATTCGGAAGGCATGCGTGGGAAGAGCAACTCTGCCACGCGGTAGCATTCTTCCAAGTGGGGGAAGGCGGAGAAGATGAAGCTGTCTACGCCAATATCAATGAACTCATGAATCCGTTCTGCCACCGTGTCAGCGTCCCCAACCAACGCCGTGCCCACACCCTTGTTGACCAAGCCAATGCCTGCCCAAATGTTGGGGCTAATCTCAAGGTTGCTCATGTCGCCGTTGTGGAATTGGCGCGTGCGTGCTTGTCCAACCGAATCAAAGCGTTGGAGCATCTCTTGCGATTTCTTGATCGCTTCGGGGTCAGCATGGCGCAAGACATTGTTGGCAGCTGCCCACGCTTCTTCAGCGGTTTCACGCACGAACACATGGAAGCGAATCCCCAGACGGATGGTGCGCCCGTGTTTTGCTGCCGCCTCTTGCACGCGCTCAAACTTCTCTTTGACCATCTTCGCCGGCTCGCCCAGGCTTAAGTAAACATCAATATGTTTCGCCGCCACTTCGATGCCTTCAGGAGAAGAACCCCCAAAATACAGGGAGGGATAGGGCTTTTGGTAGGGTAAGGCGGAAAGTTGTCCCCCTTCGATGTGTTCATACTTCCCTTCATACGTCACCATCTCCCCGTTGAACAGCTCGCGCCAGATATCCAAGAACTCGCTGGTGTTGGCGTAGCGTTCGGCGTGACTCAAGAACGTTCCATCTCCCTTGAGTTCAACAGGATCGCCCCCCGTGATGATGTTGATGAGCAACCGCCCATTTGACATGCGGTCAAACGTGCTTGCCATGCGTGCGGCTAAAGTGGGGGACATGCTACCGGGGCGCATGGCGATCAAGAATTTCATTTGGCGCGTGAGCGGAATGAACGAAGATGCCAGCAACCATGAATCTTCACAACCTTGTCCGGTGGGGATCAATGCGCCGCTGTAACCCAGCGAATCCACTGCACGGGCAACTTGTGAGAGGTATTCGTGACTGGTGTTGCGACGGCTCAATTGCGTGCCCAAGTAGCGTGTGTCCCCCATGCCGGGGATGAACCATAGAATATCCATTGTGTCTTGTGCTCCTTATGCTTAGATCATAACTTGTAAGGCTTGTAAGAAATGCTCGATCTCTTTATCCAAACGGTGCTTGATGTCGTCATCGGTGAAGCGCACCTGTTCGGGTTGACTGTGGTCGATCTGCCCATCCAACAGGTAGATGCCCCGTAGCACGCGCGGATCCCCCATAGCGGACAGCACAGGCTTAAGCGCGTAGTCGATCACCAACGTGTGCGTTGCAGAGCCACCCGTCATAATCGGGAGGATCACCTTGTTTTGAAAAGCGCGTTGGGGGAGGAGGTCTAGGAAGGTTTTGAGGATGCCACTGTAAGCTGCTTTGTAAGTGGGGCAGGCAAGCACAATGCCATCGGCACGCTCAACTTGGGCAAGGGCTGGCTCAATGGTTGCGCCTTTGCTATTCGCCCACAGTAACTCAGACGCATCCAGATTGCGCACGTGCAGTGTGTCTACAGTGATGAAGTCGTGCGTCAGTTGTGCGTGGACGTATTGCAAAACGGCGGACGAGCGCGAAACCGCCGAGGGACTACCAGCAAGCATCAAAACGGTGGGCATAAGTGGCTCCTTGAGTTCACTAATCCGTATTACTATCGCGGTTTTTGCGTGAAAATCAAGGGCTAATGCGGATTACCAGGTGATTTTGCGTGCCACTCTACTTCAACCGCCACGGCAACCCTGCCACCAGCAAGATCACCTCATCAGCGTGCGAGGCAACGCGCTGATTAGCAAATCCCAAAGCATCCCGAAAGTATCGCCCTAAGCGTGTGGGAGGCACCACACCCATGCCCACCTCGTTCGTGACCAGCAACCAAGTGGCAGGATGGTGGGCAATGTACCCCAGTAGCTCGGTCACTTGAGTTTCGGTTTCGGCATGAATGCTGGCTTCCATGGCGTGATCGTCAAAACTTAAGAGGATGTTCGTCACCCAAAGCGTCATACAGTCCACGATTACGGTATCTACCGCGTGTGACTGGGTAGCGAGCGCACGGGCAAGATGCTGGGGAGTCTCCAGCGTGTGCCATTCGGCAGGACGCGACGCGCGGTGCAGGTCAATGCGAGTGGTCATTTCCTCATCAAAGGCTTGCGCGGTTGCCACAAACAGCACGTTGCCCCCATTCGTTTTTGCCCACTGTTCGGCATAGGTGCTTTTGCCACTTCGTGCCCCACCCAGCAATAAGATCAACCTACCCATTCACGCTCCCTAGCGCGTACACCGCCACAAGTTCCACCACCTCACACAAGAAACCGTACACATCCCCGTTCAAGCCTCCTAAGCGACGTTGAGCCATCCGCCCGATCCCAAGCGTTAACCCCAGCGTGAGCGGAAGAACGACCCACACAGCGGGACCGGTCAAAGCCGTTACCACCCCTAACCCCGCCACCATGCACACGGTGGCGAACACGGTATGACGTGGCAAGAAGCCCGTCCGAAAGTACGCGCCCAATCCTGTGCTGTTGGACGGGAAGAACTGCACCGCCAGCACCATCGCCCACCTGCCCATTAGGGGCGGAAGCACCCACAACCACGGCGAGCGTAGAGCTTGAAGCCCGACCAATTTACCGAGCAACAACAGGATTAATCCCACCACTGCCCACGTGCCTGTGCGGGGGTCTTTCATGATCTCGCGCCGTCGTTCAAGCGGAACGCTGGCAAACAACCCATCACAGGTGTCACCAAAACCGTCCAGATGCAATCCCCCCGTTAGGATCACCCATGCCACTACCCCCAACCATGCGCGAGTTTGTTCGCTTATGGGGAGCATGGCGATAGCCATCACCCCCCCGCCAATCATCACGCCCACCAGCGGATACCACGCGAACGAACGCCCGACCTGCGTGGTGTTGGGCATCCCCAACGGGAGAATGGTCAGGAACGAAATGGCTACGCGCAGATCATTCAGCATCGCTTTGACTCACGCCAGCTTCTCCAAAGGTTGCCATCTCTTGGAGCGTCCGCATTGCAGCTTCCACCAACGGGAAAGCCAACACTGCCCCGCTCCCCTCGCCTAGTCGTAGGTTGAGCTGGAGAAGTGGGCTAAGCCCCAAGTGTGCCAGCGCGATACGATGCCCCGGCTCTGCGCTTTGATGCCCTGCGATCAAGTAGTTAGGCAAAGTGGGGCAATGCACACACGCGATCAGCGCGGCAGCGGTGGAGATCAAGCCGTCGAGCAGGATGGGAATACGTGCCGAAGCAGCTCCAATCATGATGCCTGCCATTGCCCCAATCTCAAACCCGCCCACCATTTCTAAAACCTGCGCGGGGCTAGGACGGTGCATGTCGAGCGCACGCTCGATCTTGTGGATTTTGTTCAAGCGGGCAGATTCGCTCACGCCGGTGCCATATCCCGTGACTTCAGCAGGCGTGTGATTGGTGAGGTGCGCGATGATGGCACTGGCAGAGGTGGTGTTCCCAATGCCCATTTCTCCCACCGCCACCATATCCAAGCCGTGTTGAATCTCATCCGCAATGACGCGCATCCCTAACGCGAGTGATGCCTGCGCCTGTTGGAAAGACATGGCAGGCTCAACCGTGAAGTCATGTGTGCCGTAGCCAATTTTGCCCTGTACCAGCGCGGGGTGCGGGGGCAAGTCCACCTTCACTCCAGCATCCACCACCGTCACCCGTGCGTTCATCTGACGCGCCAGCACATTCACCGCCGCGCCTCCTGCCAAGAAGTTGAGTACCATTTGAGCGGTAACATCAGACGGATAGGCACTCACCCCTTGCGCCGTCACCCCATGATCGCCCGCGCACACGATCACCGCTCGCCGAGTGGGCAAGTAATTGGCGTTGGCGGTCATGCTGACCACACGCGCCGAGAGGGTTTCTAAATCCCCGAGTGCGCCCTGCGGTTTGGTTAGGCGATTTTGACGATCAAGTGCCTGTTGCCCCTTGGCGAGATCAAGGGGCGGAATCGTTGGAAAATTCATGCGATGCTCTTCCGGAGTCAATGATTGATTAGTAGGTTAGCCCAACGCTTGCCCGTGCGCTCTCGTGCTTTGGAGAGGCGGTCGCCCCTGCAACCGAGCGTTTACAAACCCCATGATACCTGATTCTAGGTGAGCGGGAAAAGCGCGTTTCGCGACTACCTTGTGTGGGGCATGGGCAAACCGTTGGGCTTGCCCACGCTTGTTTTTAGCGGAAGAAGAAGTTATTGCGGGGGGCGTAGCGTTCTTCTTTGAAGGGGTCGCCATGGTTGTGATAGCCCCCCTGCTCCCAAAAGCCGGGCTTGTCCACTGTGCTGAACTCTAGCCCACGCACAAACTTGGCACTCTTCCAAAAGTAGAGCTTGGGAACAAGCGTGCGCAGCGGTGCGCCGTGGTCTGGCGTGATGGGTTCCCCTTCATAGGTGTGTGCCAGCAGCACATCATCATCCAAGAAATCCTCAATCGGCAGATTGGTGGTGTAGCCCCCATCACAATGGGCGATGACATACTTCGCGCTAGAACGCACGCCCACCAACTTTGCCAGTTCAAGGATGTCTACACCCGTCCAGTGGGTGTCCACCATGCTCCAACGGGTGACGCAATGAATGTCCACTTTAATGGACTTCTGCGGGAGTGCCATCAACCCATCCCATGTCCACTTCATGCGGGTATCAACTTCTCCCCAAACTTTGAAATCCCAGTTGGTCAGGTCAAACTTAGGGTTGCCTCCATAGGTGAGGACGGGGAATTTGAGCGTGAGCGACTGACCCGGTGGGATGCGCCCCTCCTTCTTCATTTGGTTCTCTAACTCGCGTCGGGTTGAATCGTCTTTAAACATGGTCAAGACTCCTTCTTTGGCTTGGGGTTCATTCTTGAGAATAGTATAAAAGCATTGGATGGGTCGCCAACATGAGAGCTTACTGATGAACCATGTAGATCATGATGAAGGACAACCTATGCACATCAGAAGCAAAAAATGAGGGTCATCTTACTGTTTAGCTCGCATCCATCGTGCAAAAATGTTATAGTTGTGGCACAATACACGCATGGACAGGCTACCCCAAAAGGACAGATCATGGCAGTAGCAATTACGCGCAGCGGTAAACATCAACTGGTGGTGGACTCCCCCGTGATGCCCTCAGCAGGCACGTTGGGCTACGGTAAAAATTACCGCGAGATGCTCAACCTCAATAAACTTGGCGCACTCATCACCAACCCCGTCACCTATAAACCACGCTACCCCGCCAATGGTGTGCGCGTTGTCCCCTTAGATTCAGGCGTGTTGGTTCATACCGGCTTGCCCAACCCTGGCTTGAGCAAAGTCATTGATCAGTACCGCGAAACGTGGGCAACCCTAGGCATTCCCACCATCGTGCATCTGGTGGCAACCACCTTAGACGAAGTGGCAAAGTGCATCACAATGATCGAACGAGTGGACGCAATCCAAGCGGTTGAGCTAGGCTTGCCAGATGACATTAGCCCAGAAGTCGCCTATGACTTCACTGTGCGTGTGGCATCCATTGCCGAAAAACCCTTCATCGTGCGCTTGCCCATGTACGATGCCCACATCATCGCGGAGTCTGTAGTAGAAGGTGGCGCAGGGGCAATCGTTGTGGCGGCCCCACCGCGTGGGACGGCGCGTGACCCCCAAACGGGAAAATTGGTGGGGGGACGGGTGTATAGCCCGATTGTGAAAGCGACTTCGCTACGCCTAGTGGGCAGTTTGGCGCGACGCATCAAACAAGTGCCGATCATTGGCGCGGGGGGGATTCATTCGCCAG
>CAIRDJ010000082.1 GCA_903877335.1 uncultured Chloroflexota bacterium
CGGGATACCCTTCAGCAACGGTTACACTTCGGCGTGCTAGAAACCATGATTCAGCAATCCAGCAAAGACGGCACACAAAAGCGGTTGTTTCGCCTGCATGACGGCAAACTCATTGAATCGGTCTTGATGGTTTATGAGGACGGACGCAGAACAGCGTGCATTTCCACCCAAGCCGGCTGTGCGATGGGGTGTGTATTTTGTGCAACAGGGCAGATGGGTTTCCATCGTCAGTTAACCGAAGCCGAAATCTTTGAGCAAGCGATATGGTTTGCCCGTGAATTGGCACAGCGCGGTGAACGCCTCAGCAATGTGGTGCTGATGGGCATGGGTGAACCGTTTCATAATTATGAAGCATCAGTGGGGGCAATGCACCGCTTGATGAATGATCTGGGGATTGGCGCACGTCACATCACCGTTAGCACGGTGGGCTTGGTGCCCCAGATCCGACGCTTTGCTGATGAGGGCTTGCAAGTGAAGCTGGCGATTAGCCTGCACGCCGCCAACGATACCGCACGCGATGCCTTGCTACCGGTCAATAAGCGTTGGAACATCGACGAATTATTGTCGGCATGTCGGGAATACGTCAACAAGACCAATCGGCGCGTGACTTTTGAATGGGCATTGATTGCCAACCAAACCGATACCCCCCAACAAGCGCATGAACTGGGTAGAAGGCTTCATGGCATGTTGTGTCATGTCAACGTCATTCCCTTGAATGTCACTGCTGGCTATGAAGGTGGGACATCAGATTCTGTCGCCACCAAGCAATTTGTGTCCATCCTTGAATCTTACGGCGTGCCAGCGACCATCCGTATTCGGCGCGGTATTGATATTGACGCGGGGTGTGGACAATTGACCACCCGCTTTGAAGCCGAGCGTGTGCGCGAGCTGACCGAAGACGACTAGCGCACGCTTCCTTCGGGACGGTTTGCCAGAATATGCTCAATCCGCGTTTCGATTTCGTCGGTCAAGTTGACTTTGAGAGCGGCAAGGTTAGCCTCAATTTGAGACGGTTTCGTTGCCCCAGTGATGACAGAATTCACGCTGGGGTGTTTCATTGCCCACGCCAACGCCATAGCCGACATGGTGGTATCGAGTTCTTGTGCCAACTTGGTGAGCGCGCGCACCCGATTGAGGCGGTCTTGGTCTGCGATCTGTTTTTGAAATTTCTCGTTGGATAGGGTTTGAGCGCGGCTTCCTTCTGGAACGCTCTCATTGTATTTGCCCGTCAACATCCCCCCTGCTAAAGGACTATAAACGACCAAACCAATCCCATTATTTTTTACTGTGCTGTCGATGTTGCCCTCAACTTGGTGGCGGTCAAGCATGTTGTATAGGCATTGTTCCAGAATGGGGGGGTATACTCCTAGCCCACGCGCGATGGCAGCACCCTTCTCGATTTGTGGAGCTGTCCACATGCTGGTGCCCCAGTACAAAATCTTCCCTTGTGAGATGAGATCGCTGATAGCGCGGATGGTTTCTTCAACCGGGGTTTCGGGGTCAAAGCGGTGACAAAAGAAAATATCAACGTAATCCATGTGCAAGCGTTTCAAAGAGCGATTGACGGACTCAATGACATGCTTAC
>CAIRDJ010000083.1 GCA_903877335.1 uncultured Chloroflexota bacterium
CATGCCTGGAATTTCCGTACCTATTGGTGTGGGGACCAAGGTTTGTGTAGGGACATTGGTTGGGCTCGCGCTGGCTATTGGCGTAGTGGTTGGTAACGGCGTAGGTGTTAGTGTTGCGGTTGGTGTAGGAGCCTTGGTAGAAGCGACAGTCGAGGTAGAAGTATGCAATGGTGTAACACTAATGATCGGAGTGATGGTATGGGTACTTGCTTCGGTTTGTGGGATAAACGTCGCGGTGACATAGATTACAATCGGGGTAGGTTGGGTACATGCCGTTAAACCCATGCCAATACAAAGCATGATGGTGATGAAGTTACCCATTAATCCATTTTTCCAAACCTGCATAACTGCTCCTGTGCTAGCACAAATTAGCGAACATAGTGGGGGCTTAACACTTGCACGAGTTACGAACAAGCGTGCTATAATGCCAAACCCATGCCAAACTGCGGTTCACACTACCACAAACAAGAGGATTTTCGATGATGAATATTGGGTCGGTTCAAGGGATCAATATTGAACAGGAAATGCGCGAAGCCTACTTAGACTACGCCATGAGTGTGATCGTTTCCCGTGCGTTGCCAGATGCGCGTGATGGTCTGAAGCCAGTACATCGGCGGATTTTATATGCAATGTATGACATGGGTTTGCGTGCAGACACACCTCATCGCAAAAGTGCCCGTATTGTTGGAGAAGTTTTAGGGAAGTATCATCCGCACGGCGATGCAGCAGTCTATGAAGCAATGGTGCGTCTTGCGCAAGATTTCTCCATGCGTTGTCCGTTAGTAGACGGTCAAGGAAACTTTGGTAGCATCGACGGGGATAGCGCTGCCGCCATGCGTTATACTGAAGCGCGAATGGCATCTATCGGTGAGTTACTTCTTGTTGACATAGACAAAGAGACGGTCAACTTCTCCGACAATTTTGATGGAAGCCTGCAAGAACCGAATGTATTGCCGTCTAATCTTCCCAATTTGTTACTGAATGGCTCTTCTGGAATTGCAGTTGGAATGTCCACCAGCATTCCACCTCACAATCTAATTGAACTGTGCCAAGCCTTAAATTACATCTTGGACAAATGGGAAGAGATCGAACATATTTCCGTCGAACAGCTCATGAAATTCGTGAAGGGACCGGATTTCCCAACCGGTGGACTAGTCTATCGTCACATTGATGGACTCAAAAATGACCAAGATACGCTGATAACCTCGTATGCGACTGGACGCGGCAAGGTGACTGTGCGGGCTAAGGTCTACATTGAAGAAATAGGGCGCGGTAAATCGCAAGTTATCGTGACTGAACTCCCCTATCAAGTCAACAAGTCCAGTTTAATTGAACGAATCGCTAATTTAGTGCGCGAGGAGAAATTAGACGGTATAGCAGATTTACGCGATGAGTCTGACCGACAAGGGTTGCGGATTGTAATTGAATTACAGCGCACTGCTGTCGCAAATGATGTGCTGGCTAAGTTATTCAAACTTACCCCCTTACAAGACACTTTCAGCATCAACATGCTGGCATTGGTAGAAGGTCAACCTCGCATTCTAAACCTCAAACAAGCCCTTATCGTTTTCTTGAATCATCGTTTAGAGGTTGTTAAACGTCGGAGCGTATTTGACTTAGACAAAGCCCGTGCGCGCGCTCATATTCTTGAAGGGTTGTTAACTGCCCTAAACCAATTGGACAAAGCCATCGCCATTATTCGCGGGTCAAAACAGGCGGAAGTTGCACGGATCAACTTGATGGAACAATTAGGAGTCAGTGAAATTCAAGCCCAAGCTATTCTGGATATGCAGCTTCGTCGGCTCGCCGCGTTAGAACAAGAACGGATCGAAGCAGAGTATCAAGAAAAACTGGCTCTAATCGCCTATCTTGAGGGCTTGTTGGCGAGTCCAGCGCAAATGCGCGGTGTCATCAGCAAGGAATTGCAGGACATCTCAAACACCTATGGGACACCTCGCAGAACGATCATCATAGATAGCACCGCCACAGCTGTCGTGCGCACAGAGGACTTTATGATTCCGGAAGAATTAACTTGGATTACCCACACCATTGACGGTAAGTTGGCACGCTTGCTCGATCCCAACCCACCCCGCATTACGACTGCCATGAAGACCCCTCCACAATTCATCGTACAGACGACTACGGCGCAAGTATTGTATTTAATTGCGCAGAATGGGCAAATGGCAACCATTCCTGTACAACAATTGAATCCTGTACAGACTTTAGAGGAGGGCGTGGCTTATCAGGATCTATGTGGATTAGATACAACCCACAAGCTGACTGCGCTCATTTGCCTTCCTATGAAAATAGCACAGGGCTATCTATTTCTAGCCACCCGTAGCGGTGAGGTCAAGCGGTTGCGCGTGGAGGATCTGCCTGGCTTCACCTCTAAAATCGTGACTATCATGGACATCGCATCGGACGATGGTTTAGCAGATGTATTCTATTCTCCTGGGGACGCAGAGGTCATGTTAATTACTGCTCACGGGCAGTCGATTCGTTTCAGTGAAGATCAAGTACGCCCGACAGGTTTACCCTCTGGAGGAATGCGCGGAATCAAGTTAGCGAAAAATGACTTCGTTGTGAGCGCGTTTGCTATCCGTTCTCCGTTACCCAATTTACACGTTTGGAATATAACCAATACGGG
>CAIRDJ010000084.1 GCA_903877335.1 uncultured Chloroflexota bacterium
ACATGGGCGCGAGTACCGCTCCGAGTGGATGGATGCCATGCTGGCGAAGCCTTCCCACGCCTTGCCCGATGCGCGGTTCGCGGCGCGTGGCACCAAGCTAGGAGACATCGGGCGGACGGAATCGCTCCCGTATTTGAGTTTTAGCAAACTGCGTGAGTATGCTTGCCGAAGCAAGGTTAACCTGTGCATCACTCGCGCTGCCCATGCCACCATGCCCCGTTCGTCATCCTCGCGCCCGTTTGAGTTGTCGGCGATGGGGTGCTGTGTGGTGGCAAACCCGTATGACGGATTAGAAACTTGGTTCGAGCCAAACCGTGAAGTCTTTGTGGTGCAATCTGCCGAAGAGGCGATAGAGCGTTACCGCTATTTGCTGGCGCATGATGCCGAACGTCGCCAAGTGGGCGAAGCTGCCCGTCGGCGTGTGTTGGCGGAACACACCTTCCAACAGCGTGCCCGCCAACTTTGCGCAATCGTGCGCGAGTACCTCTAGCGCGTCAGTCGTCGTAGCCGTTGGGATGGTGCTTGTGCCATTCCCACGCGCTGGCAACAATTGCCTCTAGGGTGTTGAATTGCGGTTGCCACCCTAGCTCATGTTGAATGCGGGTGCTGTCTGCCACCAAAACCGGCAGATCACCCGCGCGCCGTTCAATATCCACAGTGGGGATGGGATGCCCACTCACTTTGCGCACGGTCTCGATCACTTCTTTGACCGAGTAGCCTTGCCCACTTCCCAAGTTGTAAACCAGACTACGCCCCTCTTGTAACGCTTCTAGGGCGCGAATGTGCGCATCTGCTAAATCCACCACATGCACATAATCACGAATAGCTGTGCCGTCGGGCGTGGGATAATCCGTCCCGTAGATGGCAACATGCTCACGTTGTCCCAGTGCCACTTGAATCACCAACGGGATGAGATGCGTTTCGGGGTCATGATCTTCGCCGATGTGTCCGTTGGGGTGGGCACCACTGGCGTTGAAGTAGCGCAAGCACGCCGATTTCAAGCCGTAAATCTCATCCATCCAGTGGAGCAAGCGTTCAGCAGATTGTTTCGTTTCGCCATACACGCTCCCCGGCACCCGCGCTTCATCCTCCGCAATGGGCATCTTGTGTGGGTCGCCATACAAGTTAGCGGTGGAAGACAACACAAAGCGTTGAATCTTGGCTTGGGTGACGCGCTCTAATAAGTAAGTGAGGGCGAACACATTATCACGGAAGTATTTGAACGGGTTGCGCATGCTTTCGCCCACTTGGATGTGAGAAGCAAAGTGCATCACACCGCCGAAGGTGTGTTCAGCGAACACACGATCTAACATCCCCTCATCCATTAAATCCCCTTGAATGAAAGTTGCTTTTGGATGCACCGCTTTAACATGCCCTGCCACAAGGTTATCTAAGACCACCACCTCATAGCCACGCGCAATCAACAAATCCACCACATGGCTACCAATATAGCCGGCTCCGCCTGTCACCAGAATTGACATGATTTTTCCACCCTAAACCAACTTTTTCACGGAGTTTTCTACCCCAGTGTGTTGCTTCCACACCAGTAAGACGCTCCTCAGTATAAACGTAGAAGCAGGATTCGTCATCATCTTGATCGCGTGATGGCGACTGGCAAACCGATCGCACGACCATTGCCAAACTTTGCTAGACCGTCCGTGTGCTTTAGGGGTATGATAGAACAAACTACCACTAAAGGATATTCACCTATGACCACCACCCACACCGTCCCGAATCGTGCTGACGTGCCCGTCGAACACCGTTGGAATGCCGAAAGCGTTTTTGCCACCTTCTCTGATTGGGAAGCCAGTTGTGCCCAAGTGACCCGTGACCTTGCCCAATTGGCTCAACTACAAGGACGCTTGGCTGAGGGGGCAACCCTCCTAGCAGACGCGCTAGAGCAACAGGCAAGCGTGAGCAATCGCATGGAGCAGGTGTTCTTGTATGCCCACATGACCTATGTGATGGACACCAGCGACCCACAAGGAAGCGCGATGAGCGCACGCGCCAGCGGACTTTCTAGCGAGGTCTCGGCAGGCTTATCGTTCATTCAACCGGAGATGCTCGCCATCGGGTTGCCCACGCTGAACGAATGGCTACAGACTGAACCGCGCCTGAGCCACTATGCACAGGCGGTGACAGACTTGTTCCGTCAACAACAGTTTGTGCGTTCTGCCGAAGTTGAAAACATCATGGGCATGATTCAAGACCCGTTCTTCAGCGCGTCCAATTCGTACACCGTTTTCACCAATTCTGAAATGCTCTTCCCCCCTGCGACAGCAAGCGACGGCTTTAGCATGGAAGTCACGCAAGGCACGATTGAAGCGGTCAAACATCATGCAGACCGCGAGTTGCGCCGTAGTGGGTGGGAAGGCTACGCCGACCAATACCTTGCTTTCAAGAACACGCTCGCCAATTTTTACACCACCTACATCAAGCAGAGCCTGTTTGATGCGCGTGTGCGTGGGTATGGCTCGACGTTAGAAGCGGCATTGTACCGCCCCAATGTGCCTATCGCCGTGTATGAAAACCTGATCGAGACCTACCGCAAGCACCTTCCCACGTGGCATCGCTATTGGCGTATTCGTCGGCGTGCGCTCCAAGTGGACACCCTGCACCCGTATGACATCTGGGCACCGCTCACCGACAAGGTGTATGACATCCCCTATGAGCAAGCGGTTGATTGGATTTGTGCGGGCTTGGCTCCGTTGGGAGAAGAATATGTGGCGGTGTCTCGCAAGGGGATGTTAGAAGAACGCTGGGTGGATCGATATGCCAACAAGGGCAAAGTGAACGGGGCGTTCTCGTGGGGGGTACAGGGCACCTATCCCATCATCAGCATGAACTATGAAAACTCGCTTTCTGAGTTAAGCACGCTGGCGCATGAGTTGGGGCATTCGATGCACTCGCATTTGACCTGGCAAACGCAACCCCACGTCTACGCGAATTACTCCATCTTCCTTGCGGAGATCGCCTCTAACTTCAATCAAGCATTGGTGCGCGATCACCTGCTCAAGACCAGCACCGATCCCTTCTTGCAGATTCAACTGCTGGAAGAGGCAATGGAAAACTTCCACCGTTACTTCTTCATCATGCCCACCTTGTCGCGCTTTGAGTACGATGTGCATCAACGAGTGGCAAGCGGGGAAAGTGCGACAGCGGATGACCTCAACCAGATCATGACGGACTACTTCAAAGAGGGCTATGGCGAGGAAATGCACATTGACGCGCCACGCATCGGAATGACTTGGGCACAGTTCCCCCACCTGTATGAGAATTTCTATGTGTTCCAATATGCCACCGGCATCAGTGCCGCCCACGCGCTGGCACAACGCATCCTCGATGGTGATGTGGCAACCCGTGATGCTTACTTGGAATTCTTAAAGTCGGGCACATCGCGCTATCCGCTGGATTTGTTGCAAGACTTGGGCATCGACATGACTGCAAGCGCGGTGGTAGAAGCGGGCTTCAAAGTATTAGAGGGGCATCTTGACCGTTTAGAGCAATTGGTTGAGGCGCACCTGCTCGCTTAGGGCGTGCTATACTGTGCGCATTCGCACGTGATGAGGGTCAAAAGTGATGGCAAGCCCGCTGACTTTTCGTAAACAAGAGAGCCTCTTGCTCCAACAGTTGGCAGAATGGGATCGTTGGTGGCGCATCAACCAGATCATTCGCTGGCTTCCCACTAGCTTGTTGGTAGGGTTAGCGGTAGGGGTGGCGTTGGCGTTGGGATCGCGCGTGCGTCCCTTCTTGTTTGCCAGCGAAATCTTGACGATTACCCTGCTCATACTGGGGGTGAGCGTCGGCGGAATGGTTGCTTATCTTGGGTTGCGCCCTCGCCCACAAGCGAAGCAAGCGCAATTCTTTGACCAGTCCCTCCACTTGAAAGAGCGTATTTCGACAGCGTTCCAGCTGTTGCGCGGTGAACTGCCAACCCATGCGGTGTTGACGGTTCACCAACTCAACGACGCGGTGCATCATGCCCAACAGACCAACGTGCAACAGGCGTTGCCGCTGCGCTTTAAGCGTGGCGAATGGGCAGGCGTGTTGGGGCTTTTGGTGGCGTGGGGACTGTTGTTGTGGTTGCCCAATCCACAAGAAACCGCCATTCTCGACACCACCCAAGACCGCGCTCAAATCGAAACAGCGTCCGAATCCTTAGAGGACATCCTATCGGAAGTGGCAACCAATCCTGACCTAGATAGCCAACTGCGCGAGGAGTTGCTCCAAGAATTGCAGACAGCAATCGAGACGCTAGAGCAACCGAACATCACCCCCGAAGAGGCTTTTGCCACCCTCAGCGCTGTGGAATCTCGTTTAGCGAGCGAGGCAGAACAACTAGAAGCGCAGTTGAACGCCCAGCAACAGGCACTGCAAAGCGCGTTGCAGTCCCTACAGGCAACCGCCCCCACCCTAAGCACCGCCCCCACTTTAACAGAGGCGTTGGAAAGCCTGCAAACCTCGCTAGACACGTTGACCCCCGCCGAACAACAGGCGTTGGCATCCGCCTTAGAACGTGCTGCCGAAGCGTTACAGAACGCCCAACCCCAAACGGCGGACGCGCTTAGCTCTGCCAGCGAGACGCTACAAAGCGGGGATACCAACGGAACATCTGAAGCTCTCCAACGCGCACAAGATGCCCTTGAGGCACAACAAGCAACTCAACAAGCGCAACAGCAATCGCAGTCGATGTTAGCGCAACAGGCGAATCAAGCTGGCTCTAGCGCGGATAACCTTCAACCCAGCGAGGGCACATCCGCCGAAGCAGGGGAGCAGAAGGGGCAACCTTCCCCATCACAAGAGGGCGCACCCCAAGCCCAAGGGGAGCAACCCGACGGGCAATCCCCCGGCGAACAGGGCGAAAACACCCCCAGTCAGCAAGGCAACACGCCCGGCGATCAACCTTCTCAACAGGGGCAACCCAACCAGAACGGGGGCGCACAAGGGCAAGCTGGACAGGGTGGCAACGGTCAAGGTGCGGGAGATGGTCAAGGGGGGCAAGGTGGCGGTGAAGGCAACGACACAACCAAGCCACAGAATAATCCCGACGGTCAAGGGGAAACCGTG
>CAIRDJ010000085.1 GCA_903877335.1 uncultured Chloroflexota bacterium
ACCGCGCAGAGGAGCTTTTCTCGTCCGATGGCGTGCTGCTGCCGGAGTTGCAGGCACTCGCGCCGAAGGGACAGAAGCGCATGGGCGACATTCCATAGAGGTTCAATATGCCAGCACACCCCAATTTAATCCAACTCACCGCTACGCCCTTCATTCACGCTTATCTGGTGATGGAAGCGGATGGACTCACGTTGATTGATGGGCAACTCCCACACAACGCCCCCTACACACTCAAGGCGATGGCGCGCACAGGCTTGCCACTACGGCGCGTCTTGCTCACGCATGCCCATCTCGACCATGTTGGATGCTTGGATGCCATCCTCACCGCACATCCCCAAGCAGAGCTAATCGTGTCAGAACGTGCCGCCCCCTTCTTGCGTGGGGATTATGCCCTGTTCCCCAACGAACACCCTCAAACGCTGGATAGCACGGGATTTAGAAAACTGCAACATGCCCCCGCCTACACGCTCAAAGATGGGGAGCGCGTGGGGTCGTTGCAGATGATTGCGACCCCGGGGCATTCCCCCGATCATGTGGCGTGGCTAGACACACGCGACGGCATGCTCATTGCTGGGGATACGTTTCAAGCCATTGGGGGATTGTCGGTGATTGGGGTGATGAACTGGTTGAATCCGTTCCCAACGTGGGCAACGTGGAATCGCCCCCTCACCTTAGATTCCGCCATTCGCTTACGCAACCTGCAACCGACGGGCTTGGCGGTGGGGCATGGGGGCATCCTAGCCAACCCCTTGGGTGCGATGGATCGCGCCATCGCACACGCGCAACGGGTGTTAGGGCATCAAGCGTGAATGGGCTTGGGGCGGTGGGTGTGCCAGTCGGTCACTTGTTGATAGGCGTGCCCTAGCTTAATGAGCGTCTCTTCTTTGAATTGCGCCCCCAGCAGTTGCATCCCAATGGGCAACCCTGCGTCATCAAAGCCACACGGGATGCTCATGCCGGGGATTCCAGCAAGGTTGGCACTGACCGAGAAGACATCCATCAAATACATTTGCATGGGGTCGCTACTAGCAGAGCCGAAGCGGTTGGCGGTGGTGGGGGCAACAGGCGTGACGATGGCATCCACCGACTCAAAGGCGCGGTCAAAGTCCTGTTTAACCAGTGTGCGCACCGCTTGCGCCTTGCCATAGTAGGCATCATAGTATCCCGCGCTGAGGGTGTACGTGCCAATCAAGATGCGACGCTTGACTTCCTCGCCAAAGCCTTGCCCGCGTGTGGCGCGGTAGCTATCCCACATATCATCCTTGTTGATCTTCGCGCCGAAGCGTATGCCGTCATAACGCGCGAGGTTAGAACTCGCCTCTGACATGGCAATGATGTAGTAAGCGGAAAGACAATACTCGGTGTGGGGCAAGCTGATCTCCACAATCTCCGCGCCGAGTTGTTCTAATTGGGTGATGCCCGCGCGGATAGCACGCAACACCTCTGGTTGAATGGCATCTTCGATGAAATACTCTTTGGGAATACCCAGTTTCATCCCGCGAATGGAATCCCCCAACTGCGCCAGATAGTCGGGAACATCAAGGCGCATGCTGGTGCTGTCTTTGGGATCATGCCCCGCCATCACCTGCATCACCCGCGTGACATCTTCCACCGTCCAACCCAGCGAGCCAATTTGATCGAGCGATGAGCCATACGCAATCAAGCCAAAGCGCGAGACACGCCCATAGCTGGGCTTCAGCGCGGAGATGCCACAGAAACTGCCGGGCAAGCGCACGCTTCCCCCGGTGTCTGTGCCCAAAGAAGCTGCCGCAAGCCCCCCTGCCACCGCCGCCCCACTGCCCCCACTGCTCCCGCCAGGGACGTGTTCAAGATTCCACGGGTTGCGCGTGACACCATAGGCACTGTTCTCGGTGGTAGACCCCATCGCAAATTCATCCAGATTAACCTTGCCAAGCATGATCGCCCCTGCTTGCAACAGGCGTTCAACCGCGGTCGCGTTGAACACGGGGCGGTAGCCCGCGAGGATTTTTGAGCCACAGGTGGTTTCAATCCCTTTGGTGGAGATGGCATCCTTGATGGCAATGGGCACTCCCAACAAGGGCAACTGCTCACCGCGTGCGCGTGCCTCATCGGCTTGTCGCGCTTGTTCAAGTGCCAATGTATCGGTAACGGTGAGGTAGGCGTGGATGGCAGGATCGGTTTGGGTGATGCGGTCAAGGTACGCCTGCGTCCAGTCTACTGCCGAAAGTTCGCCAGCGTTCAACTTGGCAAGCCCTTCTGAAAGGGACAATTCCGTAAGGTGGGTCATGGGGGTGTTTCCCTATTGAAATGCACGTCAAAAAATCGCCCGTCAGTATATCACACGCCCTCCCCCCCGACAACCGCAACGCGCACCCGTCACATCGGGGCAACTCCCTGCCCCTCTTTGAGATGAGTATCCCAAGCCTCGTCAGTATTGGTCTATATGGAAAACTTGTGCTAAAATGAACATAACTTGACTTGAATGATGCTGGATGACCAATGGACAACGTGAAGAAACATCGAATTTATACCATGAGCTTTGCTAGGGTTTACCCTGAATATGTGGCGAAAGCAGAGCGCAAAGGGCGCACCAAAGCAGAAGTGGATGAGATCATCGGTTGGCTAACAGGCTATAGCCTGGAAGAACTCAACGCGCACTTGGAGAAGCAAACCGATATTGAGACCTTCTTGACCACCGCGCCCCAGTTGAACCCGTTGCGGACGCTCATCAAAGGGGTGATTTGTGGTATTCGCGTGGAGAACATCGAAGAACCCGTCATGCAAAACATCCGCTTCCTTGATAAATTAATAGACGAGTTGGCGAAGGGCAAAGCGATGGAGAAGATTTTACGCAAGCCCTAATCTCTCGCAAGATCAACGCTCATTCCGCCTTCCCTACTCATGATGCCGAAAGCAGGGTATCATCTTTCACAATGCACCCTGTTTATTCAATTGGAGGAGACTCCTTTGTTATTTGACCTCACCCTCACATTACTGATTGCCAACTTGATTGCGCTTGGCGTTGGAATGACCGTGCATGAGTTCGCCCACAACTGGGTGGCGCATCTCATGGGAGACCCCGTCCCCGCGCGGGAAGGACGCTTGACGCTCAACCCGTTGGTGCATATCAACTGGATTGGTTGGTTGATGTTCGCCATCATCGGTTTCGGGATTTTGGGGTCTGCCCCCATCTCCCCCTATCGCATGCGGAATCCGCGCTGGGGATTCTTAGCGGCGGTTGCTGCGGGTCCTCTCTCTAACCTGTTGGTGGCGGTGGTGTTTGCCTTGGTGTGTCGCATTGTAGGGATTGGCTACATAGACTACCTCCGCCAAGATTTGGTGGCGGTGGTGTTGGTCGATATTGTGCGCCTCAACGTGTTGCTGTTCACCTTCAACCTCATTCCGCTCTATCCGATAGATGGGTGGCACATGGTGCATGCGCTTTTGCCTGCTGAGCTGGCATATCGCTGGGGAAGTGCCAACTGGATTCGCTATAGCCAATACGCCTTTTTCGCCTTGTTGCTGTTGAGCCTGACCGGCGTGGCAAACATCTTAGGTTGGATCATCGGCGTTCCCACAACCCAAATCACGCTCTTCTTGCTGAATTTGTAAGCCATGTCCACCACCCCGCTCTCGCGCTTTCGGCAGGGCATCCATGCCCTGTTCGCTTATGTGCAACCGTTTGATGATGCCCTACCGCGTGAGGTGCTGTCCCCCGCATTGTGGCAGGCGTTCACCCAGCTACAACGGAGCGAGCAACAACACAGCATCCGCGTTTTGCGTCGCCTACGTGCCACCCTTCCCGCCGTCCCATATGATCTAGCGGTGGCGGCACTGATGCACGACAGCGGAAAAGCACGGGTGGCGTTGTCTGTGTGGGAAAAGTCTTTCGTGGTGTTGGCACGCAAAGTCAATCGTGGGTGGGTTGCCCGCCAAAGCGCACGACCCTTAGCTCAAGCAGGTTGGGCGCGTGGGTTCATCGTCGCCGAACATCACCCCGAATGGAGCGCATCCCTATTAGAGCAGGCGGATGCCTCCGAACGGGCAATCTGGTTGGTGCGCCATCATCAAATTCCCTACACGCGCTTTGATGGTCATCCCCACCAAGACCTCTTGCGCCAGTTACAAAATGCCGATGATCTTTCATGATTCGCAAAGGATAGCGAGGATACTCTACTATGGCAGAATTAACCGTCACCTTGATTGGCTTAGGACGACTCGGTAGCTCGATCGGGCTTGCGCTGGCAGGCTACCAAGCACGCCCCAAGATGCACAATCGCTTCACCGTGTGGGGGATAGATGCCCTCGAAGAAAACCGCAAAATCGCCAAGCAACTCGGAGCGGTGGAGCATGCTCACGCCTCGCTGTTTGGGGGAATTGAAAAGAGTGATTTGATTGTTTTGGCGACTGAACTAGAGGCAACCCACCAATGGCTACGCGACCTTGCCCCACGTCTGCGCGAGGGGTGCGTCATTTTGGAGTTGTCTCCGCTTAAGTTGCCCACCTTGCACGTGGGCGCGGAGTATCTCCCCCCTACGCTCCACTTGATCGGCGCAACCGCCACGCTCAACCCACGCTACTTGTGGGATGGCCTGGACGATGTGCATCATGCCCAAGCTGATTTATTTGTGGGGGGAACGTTTATGCTTGCCCCTTCGGTTACAGCGCATCCCCAAGCCATTGAACTTGCCCATGAGTTCTGTAAGTTGCTGGGCGCAACCCCTCACTTCATTGACCCAATCGAACATGATGGGATTGTCGCCATTACAGAGGGTTTGCCGATTGTGCTGGGCTTGGCAACCTTCACCGCCTTTGCTGACCAAGACGGATGGGGTGAGGTGCAACGCTTGAGCAACCCCGCCTTTGGGCGCATCACCCACCGCCTGATGGACAGCACCGCCCCCGCGTTGGCGCAACAACTCACGCACAATCACGAGAACGTGGTGCGTCAGTTGGATGTGCTGATGAGTCGCTTGGCGGAAATTCGCGCGGTGTTGAAGGAGGGGGATGAATTGGCGATTGAGTCGCTCTTCAATCACGCTGACCAAGCCTACTCGGCGTGGCTCAAGCGACGCAGTGGCGGGCGCTGGGATGATCTGCTAGAGGCGGTTGACCAGCATCGGCAAACGTCATTCTTGGCGGGCTTTCTGGGGGGCTATCTAGCTGAACGTTTGACCCAGCGCAAAGATGAAAATTAAATGAACACTCATGTTTCGCTTACCCATTTTTTGCGACGGGTCATCAACCATGGTAGCTAGTTCACAACTTTAACGAAAGGAATCAAACGATGTTACCTGCACGCTTGCGCCTGTTTTGGATAGTGGGCTTCTTGTTGATTGCCGCCGTTGCCACCGCCCAAGATGAAAACCCGCCCTACTTGGGCATTGGGCTACAACCCGATGGTGAGGTGGGCATTGTCGTCGATAGCATCTATCCCGATTCACCGGCAGAACTAGCCGATCTCCAGATTGGGGACGTGATCTACAGCCTCAATGATGAACCCGTCTTGCCCATGACCATCGGCGAACAGATTAGCCAGATGCAAGCAGGGGATGTCATTCAGTTGGGCGTGGTTCGGCAAGGGGAGGGGTTGACCGTAGAAGTCACCTTGTCCGCCCGCCCCACTGATTTCGGGGCGATCATCCCCACGCCAGAATCTTTGGAGGATGTCGTGGTACAAGCACCGCGCCCTCGCTTGGGGTTGGCAGTCGTGCCTTCTGATGATCCCGTCGGGGTGCGCGTGATTGACTTCGGCGCAGATAGCCCCGCCCAAACCGCTGGCGTTCAATTGGAGGATGTCATCACCGCGATTAACGAGATGCCCACTACAGGACCCGCTGATCTGCAAGAGGCATTGGAAGGGTTAGCAGTGGGAGACCGCGTAACGTTGGCGATCATTCGCGCTGGCGAAACGCTAGAAGTGGAGGTTGAGCTAGGCGAATCCGAAGCGATCTTGCGCTTTGAAAACCTCACGCCCGATCAAGTGCAGGCATTCGGTCTGGTTTATCAGGACGGGCGTTTATTGGTGGAAGAACCCCAAGACCCCGCCTATCTGGAATCGGTTGGGTTGCAAGCGGGGGATGAAATCACCGCGCTCAACGGACAGGCATTAGACACGCCTGACCTTGCCTTTGATTCCATCACGCAGACGATGCAAACCGACGCGCTCACCGTCACAGTGGAACGCGAGGGCGAAACCGTAGACATAACGTTGACGCTTCAGCAAAGCCTACCTATTTTGATGGTGCTGTCTAGCAACTAAACTGGGCGCGGTGTGCCTATAGGCTTGGCGCACCGTGCTCACTGCCCATACAATCATCGACTACGCATAAGCATACAGGTGCAACATGACCCTCATTATTCTAGGACTTGGACCCGGCGACGTTCAAGACATCACCCGCCGTGCGTGGGACGCGCTCGAAAACGCCGATAGGGTGTTACTGCGAACCGAGCAACACCCGTGCGTTCCCCATCTGCCCCTCAAGCACCCGTACCGCTCATTTGATGAGGTGTATGAGAGCCTTGAACAGTTTGAAGAGGTCTACCGCACCATCACCGAGCGCGTGATCGAAGCCGCCCAACAACACGCGAACGTGGTCTACGCCGTGCCGGGCGATCCGTTCATTGCCGAATCCACCGTTCAACAGATTGTAGCGCGGGCGCAATCCCTGCAACTCCCGTATCAAGTCATCAACGGGATGAGCTTCATTGAACCGACGTGCGCCGCGTTGGGGGTGGATGCCCTGCAAGGGTTACAACTGATTGACGCGCTCGACGTTGCCACCCACCACCATCCCCCCATCAATCCGCAATATGGCGCGTTGTTGGCACAAGTGTATAGCCGTGCTGTCGCCAGCAATGTCAAACTCACCCTGATGAACCAATACCCCGACGAGTTCGAGGTGACGCTGGTTCATCGTGCTGGGGAGCAAACTCGATTAGAACGCTTGCCCCTGTATGAGATTGACCGTAGCGAACACATTAGCCACCTCACCAGCTTGTATGTGCCCGCATTGGGGCGTTATCGTAGCTTTGAAGCATTCCAAGAGATCATCGCCCACCTCCGCGCCCCTGAAGGGTGCCCGTGGGATCGGGAACAAACGCACGCTTCGTTGCGCCCCTATCTGCTGGAAGAGGCGTATGAGGTTTTGCAAACCCTCAACGATGGCGACACCGAAGCCCTTGCTGAAGAGCTAGGGGATTTGCTGTTGCAGATCGTGCTTCATGCGCAAATTGCCCTTGAAGATGGGGAGTTCAGCATGGCGGATGTGTTGGAGAACATCTGCACCAAGATGATCCGTCGCCATCCGCACGTGTGGGGAAGCACCGAAGTTGACAATGCACAGGCGGTGGTAGCCAATTGGGAGCAGATCAAACAGGCGGAGAAAAGCGCGAAGGGCAACGGGCAAGATGGGTTTGTCTCGGTTTTGGAGGACGTGCCCCCGTCGTTCAGCGCGTTGATGCGTGCGCACAAATATGCCAAGCGCGCTTCTAAGCTCGGCTTTGATTATGAAAAGTTGGCGGATACACGGGCAAAAATCCTAGAAGAACTGGCGGAGATTGAACAGACCACGCACGATCAAGATCGCTTGGACGAAGCAGGAGATTTGTTATTCGCCACGATGGACTATGTGCGCTGGCTTGGGATTGAGCCAGAGGTGGCGTTGGAATTTGCTAACAGCAAATTTGCCCGCCGTTTCCGCTATGTCGAGCGCAAGGTGTGGGAAAGTGGCAAACCGATGACCGACTACACCTTAGCGGAATTGGATCAGTTCTGGCGCGAGGCAAAGCGGGCAACAACCCCCTCTGGCGATTCATCAGAGTAACTAAAGCATAATGTTTTCATAACGTTAATCATGCGTTCAAACTCCAAAAGTGATGTATATTGAACGTATCGTAAGCGTTTATCACGAAAGGATTACAAGATGACTGAACAAGAGAATAATATGCCAGTCGACGAAACCACCCCCGCTCAACCGGTTGAGGAATCCGCTCCGGTTGTCGAAGAGACCGTAGCGGAAGAATTCCCTCTTGGTGCCGAAGAACCCGTAGCGGAAGAATCCGCTCCCGCTGAAGGCGAAGGACAAACCGTTGAGGAAACCCTCAAGTCATGGTGGGACGAAGTTGAAGTTGCTGGTCATGAGGCGGTGGAATACATTCGCGGACTCGTTGAACAGGGTAACGTCCGTCACATCCGTTTGGTGAACGACAAGGACGAAACGTTGTTGGACATTCCTCTCGCTGCGGGTGTCGTGGTCGGTGCTGGCGCAACGATCCTCGCTCCCTTCTTGGTGGCAGTAGGCGTGGCAGCTGCTCTCTTGGCGAAAATCCGCATTCGCATTGAGCGCGTTGACGCAACGGATGCTGCTGCTGAAGAGACTTCCAGCGAAGCCTCTGCTGAAGCATCCGCTACCGAAGAAAGTAACGACTCACAAGCCTAGTCTCCAGCTCTGATGCAACGGGGGAATCTTCCCCCGTTGGTCATGATTGAGTTCTGCTTTGCCCCCATTTGTCTGGCAACTTCAAACAAGGCACGCGCCAAACTTGCGCGGCTTTGGCGACGCTTGCCACGACAGTAGAGACAAGCTTGAGGTGGATGCGCGTCGGAAAGCCACCGAAGCGCGTTTGCTATAGGAACGACACTGCCCTCAACGCACGGTGAGGGCAGTGTCACAAGTTAGTCGGGGCGGCGGGATTTGAACCCACGACCTCACCGACCCGAACGGTGCACGCTACCAGTCTGCGCTACGCCCCGAAAAGCAACAACCGACTAACCTTGCACACCTCATCATTTTAATCAGATAATGGGCACTACACAAGTGGCATTCTAACGAGGTGACTAATGAAGAGCGGGCAAAGGGCATTTTCTGACCGCGTGCGCCAGTGGGCACACCCCCTCACCCACAGCGTGGGGCGGTGGGTTGGGCGTTTGGGCGTTCATCCCGACGCAGTTTCATACAGCGGGGCAATCCTCACCCTCTTAGCCAGCATCCTGATTGCCCAAGATCGCTTGGTGTGGGCGGGGGGGGTGTTCGCCGTGAGCGGTCTGTTGGATGTCTTGGATGGGGCGGTCGCCCGTGCGTTGCAACGCCAAAGTGTGTTTGGTGCAGTGTTGGATTCCACCTTAGATCGGTATGCTGACGGTTTTATTTTCGCTGGTTTGGGTTATCATTTCGCTGTCTCGGCACACTATCACAACCTTATAGGGGTGTTGATTGCCCTAATCGGTAGCTTCAGCGTGAGTTACGTCCGTGCCCGTGCAGAAGGCGCAGGGATTCCCTCCACCAAGAATGGGTGGTTCAGTCGCTTTGAGCGCACCTTGTTGTTGATTGGGATGCTCCTTTTCCATCCATGGTTGCTGGTGCCGGGCTTGTGGATATTGGCAATTGGAACTCATTTGACAGTGGTTCAACGCTTGTATGAGGTTCATCAACAGATACGGAGTTCATAAATGGCTTTGCAAATTGGTTATATCGTTCTTGCGGTACTAGGGTTGATTCTTTCTATTCTGCCTGAAATGGGCGGTCGCCTTCCAGTGATTGAGCGTTTCAAACAACGCTTGGGCAATCAGGCGGGTTGGGTGTTGAACCTCATCAGCTTGATTGGGACGTTGTTCTTGGTGATCGGTATTCTAGGGTTCATCGTCCTGCGCTTTGTGCCCAGCTTTGAGTTATCCAGCGGGATCAAGTTTGAAGACCGCGAATTCATCACGCTCTTCGGCGGGCTTCAGTTGCGCTATTACGGCATCGTCATTGTGGTAGCCATGTTGATAGCGGCATCGGTGGCAACGCGCCTTGCCAAGCAAGACAGGCGCGATCCTGAACACGTGTGGGGGATTCTCACATGGGCAATCATCCCCGGCATCATCTTGGCGCGGTTGTGGTTTGTCACCTTCCCTCCCCGCTCGGTGGTGGTAGAAGGCTTCGACGCGCTCTACTACTGGTCAAACTTCTTCGCCGCGGATGGGGCGATCGCCATCTGGACGGGTGGCTTGAGCATCTTCGGGGCGGTACTGGGCGGGGTACTCGGTGCGCTCGTTTACATGCGTCGCAATTATTTAGCGGTGCCAGCTTGGCTAGACATTGCCGCGGTGGCTTTGCCACTGGGGCAGGCGATTGGTCGCTGGGCAAACTACATCAACCAAGAGTTGTATGGTATCCCCACCACGCTTCCCTGGGGGATTCCCATTGATAGCGCAAACCGCATCTTAGAATACAAAAGCACGGTGGAGTTTCCCGTCAGCACAACTTTGTTTCACCCCCTGTTCTTGTATGAATCTTTGTGGAGCTTGGTGGCGTTCATCGTCCTGTTGAACCTATTCATCCGCAACCGCCAGCAAATAAAGGTGGGAACGCTGTTCTTGTTCTACCTCATTCAATACAGTGTGATTCGCTTCTTGCTCGAATTTTTGCGCATTGAAACCACGGTCTACGGGAACATCAACTTCTCTCAAGTGGTGACGGTGGTCATTGCTGCGGTTGCGTTGGGCTTGTTCTTCCTCCGTCGCAACGATGCCAGCATTCAACCCCGCGCTAAATGTGTGGATGGTCTCACCCGCAAGCCTGTCACCGCCAAAGTGATCGCCAATTCTGCCCCTGCTACGCCCGAAGAGACGGTTGAACCCGACACCACCGACGAGCAGGCATAAACCGATAGCGAAGGGATAGCTTGTGTGGGGCAATGGTTGAACCCAGAACCCATCACACAGGCTACCCCATTTGAGCCTAACCAAGAAAGCCATCTCTAGCGTGCCCTCGGTCACAGCGCTTTGAATGGACAACTCGACTTCAACGACGGCAACCCAGATGTTGAACGCGCGAGGAGGATGGAAACACGGTGCCCACACGAGGGGGTCATTTTAAGCATTTTCGCCAAGATCGGCGTTTAGTGGTATTTTAGAAGCTCTCGCTCATTCTTTTAGGAAGGTTTTCACGATGTCTGCCATTATTCCAGCAGAGTATCTTGACTTGTTAGAAAAGCCGGTTGTGGTGACGTTTGCCACCATCAACCCAGACGGTAGCCCCCAGATCACCCCAGTTTGGTGTTCGTATGATGGCACACACATTCTCATCAACAGTGCTTTGGGTAGACGCAAGGATAAGAACATCCACAATAACCCCCGTGTTGCCGTGCTTGCGGTTGACCCCACCAACCCCTACCGTTACTTAGAAATTCGTGGGCGCGTGGTCGAAATCACCCAAGAAGGCGCAGTGGAACACATCCACCAACTGGCACGCAAATACACCGAGTTTGACCGTTACTATGGGGGCTTTGCGCCTGTAGAGCGCGAGCAGCAAGAAACGCGCGTGCTCTATAAAATCGAGCCAGTACGTGTGTTAACACATTGACCAAGATGCTTGCCACAGAGTCTGCGCTCATTCTGGTTGATATTCAACAAGGCTTTGACCACCCCACCCATTGGGGAACGCGCAATAATCCGCAAGCAGAAGAGCGCATCGACGAATTGCTTTCGGCATGGCGCACGTCTAAGCGCAGGGTGATTCATGTTCATCATCATTCTGTTTTACCCCAAAGCCCGCTCCACCCTAGCCAAGCACACGGCATCCGCGCGAAGTCGTGTGCCCAACCGCTAGAGGGCGAGCCAATCGTCATTAAGCGCGTGAACAGCGGGTTCATTGGGACAAACCTAGAGCAACTGTTACGACAAGAGGGCATTCAACAGGTGGTGTTGTGTGGCTTCACCACCCCTCATTGTGTTTCCACCACCACGCGGATGGCGGGCAACTTGGGCTTTGGGGCGTATGTTGTGGCGGATGCCACCGTCGCCTATAGCATGGTTGGTTATGATGGCGTGGAACACGCCGCAGAGGCGGTGCATCAGTCCGCGCTTGCCCACCTGCACCACGAGTTTGCTACTGTGCTAGACCTGACCGCCCTCCTCCCCATGTTCTAAGCCACCTGTATCATGCCCACGAGTGTCTCCCTGTGGGCATGCTGCTGTGTTATGATTGCGCGACCCAGTCATGCTGGGAAACATGTTCATTGGTCATGAGGATTTTGTGATGATTGTAGGACTTATTGGTTTAGGTAATTTAGGCTACCCCGTTGGCAAGAATATTCTTAAAGGTGGGCATGCCCTCGTGGTGCATGATTTGAACCGCGCCACCGCTGATAAACTCATTGAGCGAGGGGCAACGTGGGCAAATTCTCCTATGGAAGTGGCGCAACAAACCGACGTAGTGGTGACGATTCTCCCCTCCCCTATGTCTGTGTGCGCGGTGGTGGAAGGCGAAAATGGGCTAATTCACGGTTGGAGCGCAGGCAAGGCTTGGATTGATAGCAGCACCAACGATCTAACCGAGCTACAACGCCTTGCCCAAAAATGTGCAGAAATTGGGGTGGATGTCATTGAAGCTCCCATGACGGGCGGGATACCGCGTGCGCACGAAGGCACGATGACCTCACTGGTGGGAGCAAACCGCGCCGCCTTTGACAAGTATCTCCCTCTCATTCAGTCTTACGCAGGGGACATCTTGTATCTAGGTGAAATCGGCAGTGCCTCCACCGCCAAAGTCATCACCAACATGCTGGCGTTCATTCATCTGTGGGCGTTGGGCGAAGGCTTGATGTTGGGCAAGCGCAACGGGCTAGAAACTGGGGCGTTGTTTGAGGCAATCAAGGCAAGCTGTGGCAATAGCTTTGTTGCCGAAACCGAAGGTCCCGAAATCCTCAATGGCACGTATGACTATGGGTTCACCCTAGAACTTGCTGCGAAGGATTCACACCTTGCCTACGAATTGGCACGGCGTGGGAACGTCCCCCTCGAAATGGGGGGCATGGTTGAACAGTTGATTCATCGTGGCATCGGGCGGTATGGTAAACAGGCGTGGTCTACCCAGTTGGTGAAACTGTTGGAAGACGACTTGAATACAGATTTGCGTGCAGATGGCTACGAGTCCCAACCGATTGACCGCGCCCTAGAATAATTTCCCCTCCAAGCGGAATGCTACGGTGCGTAGTGTTCCGCTTCTTCACTGCTGAAGCGGTGCTGAAAGTTGAAAGCGTAGGGGGTTGCTTCGTGTTGCGCCATAAAGTCGATTCGTTGATGGGCATCTCGCAACGAAGGGATAGTCCCGCGCGGATTCCACCACAGCACGGGCGTATAGAAAGACGGGGCATCAAACCATTCACGCCGACGGGGGTAACAGTCACTAGGTTGCGAGCGTGTACCAGTCCTGACGAGGATTGTATCTGCGTCCTACAATGGACGTGCAAACGTGTAAAATGATGGCTTGATTTTGGCATAAATTGGGCGAGTGCCCAACACGTTTAGGAGGGTGGCATGCTACATAGACCGTATGAGTTTGGCGGAGAGGGTTCCCCGGTGCATTTTGCTGTGGCGAATGGCTTCCCACCTGCAACCTATACCCCCCTGCTTCAACCGCTGACCGCTTCGCATCGGGTGGTCTCGTTCCCACCGCGCCCCCTGTGGCAACCCGTGCCCCCCGTCACCAGCATCACCACTTGGGCGGATATGGCGCACGACT
>CAIRDJ010000086.1 GCA_903877335.1 uncultured Chloroflexota bacterium
ACATCCGTCTGTCGGCGCAGTCCATTGGTGATGGCATCCGGAAAATCAACCGCAACCAATTCATCATAGATGGCATCCATCCACCCTAACAGGCGTTCTGCCTCTGGGCTAAGCTGAACTTCTTTACGCATGATGTCCAGAATGAAACGGCGCAGTTCAGTTGCTGCCTCTGCCAGTCCATTCAAATAGGTTGCGCTGGGGACGTTCAAGTCTTCAGGGGTGGGCAGGGGTTGGTCACGAATGATGGCGTAGGTCGTGTATGCTTCCACCAACTCTTTGAGTGCGTCTTGAGTGTAGCCAGCATGATAGAGATCAGGGTAGAGCGCAAGGTTGCTGTGCAGGCTTGTTGCGATGGTTTGGATCTGACCTAACTTGATATCTGCCATGCTCCACTCTTGGCGGTGGATCGCCCGAATACATTCCGCACACTGACGGATGAGTTCACGTGAGCGCGTAATTGCCAGATCGCGTGCATCACTGCGCTGGTTCATGTCCGCGCGGATGGTCTCAACAATTTGCTTGAACGATTCCTCGTGCATCGGTTATTCCCCTTCGTCAGGTTGAATACTCTTGAATAGCTGATCGGCAAGCGTGGTGGGGGCTTCCACTTCAATCTTGCCATGTTGTAGCTCATATTGTTCTAGGTGTCGTTGGAGGGTTTGCATCAAGATTTTGGCATGAGCAGGAGACATGACCACCCGTGCTTGCACTTTGGCATTCGGCTCAATCGGTAAAATTTGAGCGAAGTCCAAAATCAATTCATACTTTGTGGCGGTGATGAGGGCAGCGTTAGCGTACAGCGCGATCAGGTTGGGCGGTATGTGAAACTTTAGTTGCCGTCTTTGGGGTTCTTGGCTAGACATAAATTGCCTCGTTTGATTGGTCATTCACTCGCAAAGTATACCACTGTCTACTACAATGCACGCAATCACAACCCCTTGCGATAGGATGATTGACCCATGAAACGCTTTGCCAACTTGTTCCTGATGATCTTTTCCTTGCTCATCACTTTGGTGATGGTGGAGGTGGGATTACGCTTGTTGAAGTATCCATCTGTGTTCAAGCGTGGGCAAGCCTTCCCTGTTGAAGTGGATCGGGCATGGCACATCACATGCGATGAACTGCTTGGTTGTGTGTTTGATGCCGATTATGCCCGTAACTTGGGGGGGCGTTTTGCCCAGATTAACCCGCAAGGCTTTTACGATGCCGACGCATTCACGGCGGATGCGCTCCCCTCGGATGACACATTCAAGATATTGTTGCTGGGGGATTCCTTCACCTTTGGCGCAGCAGCGGAGATGGGGCAATCGTTCGCCGAACGCCTAGAAGCTGACCTTGCCCAACGTACCCCGCTCACCGTATGGAATACCGGCATCCCCGGCACCGGCACCAACAACGCGCTCATCCAAGCCCAGCGTTTCCTCCCGATCATGCAACCCAATGTGGTGATCTTAGGAATCTACTCCAATGATTACGCTGATAATCTGCTTCCCGTCGAGGCGTACTATGCGGATTGGTTAGGGAAGTATGCGGTTTCTCCTGATTTAGAGATTATTGAACTGACCCCAGAAGCTGCCTTCTATCGAAATTATGGCGTATTTCCGCCTGCCAATCGTGCGCAGTTCATGATGGGGCGAACGCGCGTCGGATCGTTGGTGATGCGCACGGTAGACGGTTTTCAAGAGGGTGGGCTTTCTCAAATCGCCATGATAGACGCATGGCAATTTCCAGAGGATTGGTGGCAAAACACCTATTTTGAAGCTGGCATCCAACAAACCAAGAAGTACGTCGAACAAATCCACGCCCTCACGCGCGCACAGGGTATCCCTTTGGTGATCTTGGCAATTCCCTATGTGGATGATGTCAAGGAAGCGTATGACCCACGCCATCCGTATGCGCAGGCATATCACGCCACAGTTTCGATCGCGCAGGAGGTGGGGGATACCCTCGCTGACCCACGCCCCATCTTGATCGAAAGCGATTATGCGCCCTTACCCAACGGTCATTGGAACAACGAAGGACATGCCAAAGTGGCGGAATTATTGGAAGCGTGTTTGCGTCCCATGCTTGATGGGGAATCTTTGCCAAGCGTGTGCCCTATTCAATAACGCGCCAGTGCCCAAGCCGAAAGCGTATAGAAGGCAGCTAGACCGCTGAAAGGCTGAAATGCCTTGAAAGTATCTTGAACCGTCTCAACCGTACAACGTTCAGTTGTGCCGTAGAAATAGTGGGCAACGGCATCGCGCAGTGCCACATCGTTGTATCCGCCTATCTCATGCCGTCCATAGCCGCGCAACAGCACCCATGCCGCCGTCCAATGTCCCACGCCTTTTAATCCGATCAAGCGTTCATAGAGCGTGGCAGTTGGCTCCCCACGCCATGCCTCAAGGTCAATGCCACCGCTCACGATTTGTTGAGCAAGTGTGACGATCAATTGGGTGCGACGGTGGGTGATCTTTAAGACAGCTTGCAATTGATTGACATCGGCTTGGGCGATTTGCCAAGCGTTGGGGAACACCCCATATAAACGCCCTTGATATTCCAGCGCGTGACTGCCCCATTCTACAAGGGCATGCTGTGCCTTTAAGGCGGCATACAGGGAGATTTGTTGCTCGATGATGACCATGCACAGGGCTTCAAAGATACTTTCGTTCTGCAAATGATGGACACCATACAGCGACTCCATGACCCGATACATCGGGTGAGCGGGTTGGATCAGCGCATAAAATGGTGCCAAGTCATGCCCGATGCACAACATCCGCCCCACCTTCACGCGGAGCGTTGACGGCAGGTCATCGTCAATGGATGCATAAAGGTTGACCTCTAACATGTGTTCATGCTGTTCAACCCGCAAAAGGGCAGGCAAAACAGGGGTTAACCAAAAGGTGCGCAGATAATTTTCCTGATGCCAGTGATCCACCACGCCATG
>CAIRDJ010000087.1 GCA_903877335.1 uncultured Chloroflexota bacterium
AGCTGGTGCGATAGCGTTCATCGGTGATGACGTAACCGCTATCATCCATCGCCAACTGCTGCCCGAAAACTTTGCTGTTGGGGGTGTGCCCGACGAAGATGAAGATGCCGTCGGTCTTGAAGTCATACGTTTGTCCGTGAGCATGGTCGGTGATATTGACCGCGTTCACGCTACCGTGTTCCCCAACCTTGATCTCATTCACGACGGTATGATACATCATCGTGATCTTCTCGTTGTGGAGGGCGCGTTGCTGCAACTGGATGCCTGCGCGGAGTTTGTCTTGACCAGCGCGATACATCATGGTCACTTTGGTGGCAAACCGCGTGAGGAAGAGGGCTTCCTCAAAGGCGGAATCCCCGCCACCCACCACCACGACTTCCTTGCCGCGAAAGAAAAAGCCGTCACAGGTTCCACAGTACGACACGCCCCGCCCAACATACTCGGCTTCGCCGGGGATGTTCAACTTGCGCGGGTCTGCGCCAATGGTGACGATCACACTATCGGTGAGGATTTCTTCGCCATAGGTGGAAATCTTAAAAGGGCGTTGCGAGAAGTCTGCAGCGGTGACGGAATCCCATAAGAATTCTGCGCCAAAGCGTTCTGATTGCGCTTTCATCTGTTCGACCAGCTCCGTTCCGCTGAGCGGATCAACAAAGCCGGGATAGTTTTCAATTTCATGTGTGAGCGAAACTTGCCCGCCCAATTGATTGCCCACAATGACCAGCGGTTTCAGTTGAGCGCGTCCTGTATAGACTGCTGCTGCCATGCCAGCTGGACCAGAACCAATGATAACCACACGTTCACGTCTCATCATCTTTTCCTTGTGCTGTTGTTATCGTGCCATTTCAGTATTTAGACTATTCGATCTAGCTGTCCCTTACCTAGAGAGGCTTCAGTCAGATTCATCCAGGCTCATGCGGAGGACAGCAACCAACGCTTCAAACTCTTGCCGACAACATCCAATTTGGTCAAGGTGGGTGGCGAACATCGGCATGAGGTCTTCCAGTTTGGCACCTTGTGCCACCTGTTGCGCCAAGTCAGAAAAGTCCTCACAGTCTGCCGTGCAGTCCATGTGAACACAATCTTCATCAAAGGGTTGATCTGCGTTCTCCAACAATTTGAAGAGCGTCTCGAGCGAGGGAGAATGGTTAGGGGGTGTCATGGTTTGGTGTGCCTTCCGCGCAAAACACAAAACGAACTGAATCGTTAAAGCTATGGACAGGAAAAGAGTGACTTTTCTTACGCAACCCCACCTAGTCTGTGTGCGTTGCGCGTGGATGAAAAAAACCCGTTACCCTTGGAGGTTGCACTTTGGCAAGGGGCATCCGTTTTCTGTGCCCTGTGTTGGGTATAAGTTAAATTGATGGCACCACTCTGGATTCACGATGACACCCCACATTGTTTACTGTTGCTCTCGCTCGTACAATGAGGACGTTAAAGTTTAGTCTACACGTGAAAAGGAATACACCTCATGACTGTTGCTATCCAGAATGTCACCCCTGCTGAATATGTTGCTACCTATTTAGGGACGGACCACATTTTCATTGATGTGCGCGAAGTACACGAATATGAAGATGGCTTCGCACAGGGAGCGATCAACATCCCCTTGAGCGAACTACAAGCTCGCCGTTCAGAAATCCCGACCGACAAGCCCGTTGTTCTCATCTGCCAACGCGGTGGACGGAGCATGAACGCCGCTGCATTTTTGGCAGGCACAAACGAATATGCCGCCCTTGTCAACGTGGATGGCGGGACGAGCGCGTGGATGGAAGACGGTTTACCACTGGGCTAACCTCAACCCTTGGATCATTCCAACGCTACCCGTGAGGGGCTAGGCGAATGTCACAAATCGCCTATTGCGCTTTATCGCGTTCGCTGTATAGTTAGGAATGAAGATAAACTATTATGTGACAAATGAACCCTGCTCGTTTTTGCTTGACGGCGGGGTTTTTTGTTCAGGAGATGTAATGACAGCTACCTTTCGTGATTTGGGCTTAAGCCCAGAACTCCTCGAAACCCTCGACGAATTGGGTTACGTTGAGCCAACACCCATTCAAGCCCAAGCCATTCCTCAATTGTTGGAAGGGCGCGACGTGTTCGGTCAGTCTCAAACCGGGACAGGCAAAACCGCTGCTTATACCCTCCCCTTGATCCAACAACTCGAGGAAGACGGTTTGCAAATGTTGGTGCTTTCACCCACCCGTGAATTGGCAATCCAAGTATCAGAAGCCATCTATCGTTATGGCTCGCAATTGGGAGTCACCGTGTTACCCGTTTATGGGCAACAATCGTATACGCGCCAAATCCGTCGCCTCGAACGCGGTGTGCATGTTGTGGTGGGAACGCCAGGACGCACGCTCGACTTGATCCAACGCGGGGCAATGGACTTGAGCAACATTCGTTTTGTGGTGTTGGATGAAGCCGATGAGATGCTTCAATTGGGGTTCATTGAGGACATTGAGACGATCCTACGCGCCACCCCTAGCGACCGTCAAAGCGTGTTATTCTCTGCGACGCTCACCTCGAGCGTGGAACGCTTGGCACGTACTTACATGCGTGACCCGCTCATCATTCGTGTACAAAGCGAGGCACTCACCGTTTCCAGCATTCGCCAACGCTACTATGTGGTGAACGAGCGCGATAAAGTGCCGGCGTTGTGTCGCTTGTTAGAAGTGGAAGACCTGAAGCACACGATGGTTTTCACCCAAACTCGTGCTGGCTCGGCAGAGTTGGCAGAAACCCTCAGTGAACGAGGCTATCGCGCGGTTGCCATCCACGGCGACCTGGCACAAAACGAACGCGAGCGCATCGTCAAGCGTTTCAAAGAGGGCTACTTCAAAATCTTGGTGGCAACCGATGTCATGGCGCGTGGGGTAGATATTGAACAAGTTTCCCATGTGATTAACTTTGACATTCCTATGCCCACTGAATATGTGCATCGCATCGGACGGACGGGACGTGCTGGGCGCGACGGGGACGCGATTACGCTTGTCACCCCGCGCGACAAACGCCGTGTGCAGATGATCGAGCAATACACTGGGGAGCGCATCCGCCATGAGCGCATGCCATCGATTGAGGCAGTGCTAGAAAAGCGCGACGAACTCTTCAAGGAAAGCATCACCGAGCGCATCGCTAACGTTGAACCAGAGGCAGACTTGCTCTTCAACGAGTTGCTAGAGATGCAATATGATGCCAACATCGTGGCAGTGGCGGCGATGAGCCTGATGCGCGAAAACGCCAAACTCCCTCCGCTGGAAGAAATCGAAGATGTGAGCCTGTCGGATCGTGCTCGGCGCGGTGCCAACGGCAACAACCGCCAAGATCGACGCGGGGGCGAACGCGAAGCACGCTTCCA
>CAIRDJ010000088.1 GCA_903877335.1 uncultured Chloroflexota bacterium
CAGCAAACAGTCGGCATGGGAAGTCGTATCGTAGCCAGCTTGGTGGATTTATCCCTCACCAGCGTGAGTTTTGTTTTGGTAGCATCTGGTGTCACCCCATTGGAGACCTTACTTAACCAACAAGTGGTGATATTGTGGGCAATGCTGATTGCCACACACTTGGTCTATTGCGCGGTTTTAGAATGGTGGTGGAATGGGCAAACGTTGGGAAAGCGGTTGGTTGGGTTGCGCGTTATTTGTGTGGATGGGCAACCCCTACAACTGAACCACATCGTTGTTCGGACGTTGACGCGGTTGGTAGACATCCTCCCATTCCCATATGGGATTGGATTCATCAGCATGATGCTTGACCCCCAGCATCGGCGGTTTGGTGATCGTCTATCAGGGACGCTGGTGATACACGGGGTGACACCTACCCCCATTCATCAGCAGGGTAGTAGGGTGGAATATCTTCACATTCGGCGCGTCTCGCCTCTTCCTTCGTATGTGGAGGTGAGCGGGTTAAGTGACGCAACGCAACAGTTGGTTCGGGAATATTTACAAACCCGCCCAACGCTCAACACCGAAACGCGCGAATGGATGGCACATCAACTTGCCACGCAAGCCTTACACGAGATGGGAACGGCGGAGACCTTTGGAGACTTGCGGGGATGGGTTCAAGCGGAAACGTTGTTAGAGCAAGTCATGCGACGTTTAGAAGTGGAAGAGCACCTAGATATTGTGGAGTCACAGGCAGAGTGAATGCAAAACGGCGCATGACTTTACCTTTCCTGATATAAAGCCTGAGAAACTGCCGTAACTTGTAGCGGTAACGTAAAGTGCTACGTATGTCGATCAGCGATGGTCACTAACGTCTTGGTATCCTCAAGTCCTCGAGACGAATTATCATAATCATCAACAAGTTTAAATTTGGTTGATTCTAAGGCACAATAACGCACACTAAAGTATAACAGTTAGAAAAGATTGGCTTCAGTGGCGTATTTACAGACGACAAAAATAGACGACATGATGGGTGGTTACAGATAGACTATGACAAAGATTCCGTATGATTACGATTCCGCATGGGAACAACGTTGGGACGATATGAAGAAATATGGTCCCTACTCTCGCCATGTGCGCCGTTTAGCTCATCGGTTGGTATCTGGTTTGACATTCAGCAGTGTTTTGGATGTTGGGTGTGGGCAGGGGGAAATGTTGCTTGAGCTTCTGGAACGCTACCCGCAGATTAACCGCGTAGGTGGAATAGACTATTCTCAGTCCAGTGCAGACATTACTGCGCACCGTGTTGGGCAGGGGACTTTCTTCGCTTTAGATTTACAGACGGATGATATGCTTGAGCGTTTTGGTGAAAAGTTTGACCTAACGTATAGCTTAGATGTCGTTGAGCATATTGAAAACGATGTGGCAGCACTCGCTAATATTCACCGCATAACCAACCAATACACCATCATTGGCACCATTCAAGGAAATAGTCTGCCATCATGGGAAAAAGAGGTGGTTGGTCATGTTCGGAATTATCGTCGTGGAGAATTGATCGCTAAGATGGAATCGGTTGGCTTTGAGATCGATACGGTAATTGAATGGTGATTTCCATTTTATTCTCCGTTGTATCGTTGGTATCTCACTTTTGTGGGTGGGCAAGGTACTGATGGGGAATATGGGTGGACTCGCAAATTCTTGGCATGGGCAATTTACACCCTCTTCTCATTCAACTCTCAACAGCGTGGCGATCTCATCTTTGTTTTGGCGCACCCCAAGCGTGGATGATTACGAAGGTGTGCAAGTGGCAACCACTTGCACACCAATGCAACAGTCTAGCGACGTTGCGTGCGTGCCCGCAGGCTGAAGTACGCAAACGCGAAGGTGATGACGCACACGACCAACGATACCCACAAACCTGTGAACAACACTTGTGGCTCCCAGCCAATGTTCAACAAGGACCGACAAGCCTCTAAGATATAAGTAATTGGATTCCACTGCGCCGCTACCTTGAGCCACCCCGTTAGTAGCTCTTTGGGCGTGAAGGTTGCCGTCAAAAATGTGAGCGGGAAGAAAAGGAAAGAGGCCCCACTGGTGGCAGAGGCGCTATTGGTTCGAAGCGCAATTCCAACGATCAAGCCTGCGAGGGCAACCCCTATTAACAGTGCATAGCCTAGTAAGGTCAATACCCCTAGCCAGCCCGTAGCCGGCTCTAAGCCTAGCAGGATGCCAACCACCACCACCGCGCTGGACTGCAAAACCAACACCAACGCCGCCGCGATCATCGGGGCAAGCAAGAGTGCTGCCCGTGAAATCGGGGTGAGCAATAGCTTATCGAAGTAGCCAGAATCAATATCGCGAATGACCGCTTGACCGGCTATCCCTGCGCCACTCAAGGCGGTACTGATGACGGACAGCGGAAGGATGAAACCTAAATAGCTTTGTCCACGCAGGAAAAACTGCGCTGCTCCGCCTAAAGACGCTTCATAGATCACCAAGAAGAATACTCCTAAGATCAGTCCAGGGATGATGGCGGCGGGATCACGAAACATGGTGACAAGGCTACGACGGGACATCATCCACACCTGTACCAAGAAGGGCATCTTGCGAGAAGCACTCGTATAACCTGCAATAGATTGTGTTGGGCGAATAACAGCGGTGGTCATGGGATTATCAACTCCTGTGGACTATGCCACTTTTTCTTCTTTTTCTTCGGTGGTGAAGCGTTGTCCGGTGACTTTTAAGAACACATCATCCAAAGTGGGTTGCGTAAGGGTGAGCGAAATGGGGTGTAAGTGAGCCGCTTGTAAGCGCGTTACCACAGCGGGCACCGCGGCGGCGGCATTAGGCAAATATAGGCGCAAGGTGTCGCGGTCAACTTGGGTGCGCGTGACCATATCCTGCACTTCGCTGATCGCCTTATCCACCAAGCTGACATCTTCAAAGGCAAGGTTGATGGCATCCCCGCCCATGTTTGCTTTAAGCTCGGTTGGTTTGCCTTCCACCGCAATCACACCCTGATTGATAATGGCAATACGGTTGGCAAGTTGGTCGGCTTCTTCCAGATATTGCGTAGTCAAGAAGATGGTGATGCCTAACTCGCTGTTGAGCCGTGCCACTTCTTTCCAAATATCGCGACGACTGGCTGGGTCTAGCCCTGTAGTGGGTTCGTCTAGGAACAACACATCTGGCTCATGAACCAAAGCAAGTGCGAGGTCTAACCGCCGACGCATCCCCCCGCTATATTTACCCACTGGGCGAGCAGTAAACTCGGTAAGATTCACCAACTCCAACAGTTGATGGGCACGACGCATAGATTCTTTGTAATTCATCCCAAACACCCGCCCCTGCAGGGACAACAGTTCGAGCGATTTCATGAGGGGGTCTAGCCCAATTTCTTGTAGGGCGACCCCTGCCACACGTCGAACATCGTAGGCATGCGAGCGAACATCATAGCCCCCAACGCTAGCGGTTCCAGTTGTTGGAAGACTTAGGGTGGTCAACATGGAAACAGTAGTGGACTTCCCTGCGCCATTCGGACCAAGGAATCCATAAACTTCTCCTGATTCAACGCGAAATGAAACCCCACCCACAGCGGTAAAATCTCCATAACGCTTAACTAGATTGTCAACTACGATTTCACGATTATGCATCACGATTCTCCTCTAAACCTACTTCAAATTATTCCACCTGACAGGGATGGTTTTGGGTGACGGGATTTACGAGCCCGCCTCGCGTCAACACTGTACCGTATCTGACGCGACCCTCGAGATGCTACGCCTCGAGGATGGACTTCGCAAGCAAAGTGGCTTGTTCTCTTACAATTTACTCAATTCAGGGTAGGCGGTTACTCATAAACTAAAGAAGTTAGCAACACATTCAAACTTCACAAGAGATCACGTTGAATTAAGCCTCTCGACTACTAATATGACCAAACGAACCTGAACAAATTGCTGCTAGGCGCAAAACTAAACTAAGGCTCAACTCGGTGGCTTGTCTGATATAGTCTGCATGATACAATCTGCCCGCATGTGGTCAAACAGAAAGAATAAAAATGACAAACCCTGCATTACGGATTCATTACATCTTGTGGTTGATTGTGGTGGGAGCAATTTGGGGCTTTAGTTTTACGTTGAGTGTGATTGCCACCAGTACAGGGGCGCACCCTTTTGCTGTGACGTTTTGGCAGGCGGTGGTGGCAACCGCTAGCCTGTTAGGAATTGGATGGCTTACGGGAGAACGGCTCATTTGGACGCGCCAACTGAGTTACTTGGTGTGTGTGGTTGGCATCGTAGGGGTGTCTATTCCTAACATTGTTTACTATACCGCGGCACCGTTGGTGTCTGCTGGGGTGTTATCTTTGTCCACTGCTGTGATTCCTGTTACTACATTGTTGTTGAGTGTCATGTTGGGAATGGATCGGTTTTCATTCTCTAAGTTGATTGGTTTGGTGCTGGGAATCATTGGGGTGATGATGATTGTCATTCCTAACGGTAGCTTAGAGGACCGAAGCGATGTCTTTTGGGTACTGGTCGCTCTGCTTTCCTCAACGTGCTATGCTGTAGAAAACATCGCTTTCTCGATCTGGCTCAAGGACAATCCCGCACCGATCACTGTGACAGGAGTTGGTTTTGGCGTGGCAATGGTGGTCATGATAATTCCCAATATCCTAAGCGGTCAGTTCACTTTTTTAACTCCCCCGTTCGATCGTGCGGAGTGGGCGATGATTGGTTTGGGGGTAGGGTCGTCAGGCGCGTTCATCGGCTATGTCTATCTCATTCGTCGTGCTGGATCGGTCTTCGCCAGTTTAACCTCCTTCTTGATTGTGATTGCCGGAGTGATTTGGGGGATGCTGATCTTGAGGGAAACCTACTCGATTTGGGTATGGGGTGCGATGGTGCTCATCTTGTGGAGTGTGACGTGGGTGCAACCCATGCCAAACTCAAAACGGCACCCCGTTGACTAAACAGACATGAGGCGATGTCGATTAAAGGGGCTAATTCGTATGGCAAGCCCCTTTGATTCTTTGAAATTCTTAAACTGTTCGTGCGTGTTGCACCAACATGTTGAATAACCCTTGTTGCGTTGGATCGTCGGTGGCAGATTTTTCTGGATGCCATTGTACTCCCACCATCCAAGTCTGATCCGTGCTTTCAATCGCTTCGATGACACCATCGGGGGCGTAGGCTGTAACTTCTAAATTCTGTCCCAATGTTCTAATAGCTTGATGATGAGCAGAGTAGGGATATGCTATCGTTGTTCCCATTGCCTGCTGTACTCTCGAATTAGGGGTTGCCTCTACAGGGTGAGTAAGCCAATGCTGAACAGTCCCTCCGTGAATATCAACCTCGATCTGATCCATTAAATGCTCGATCAAGGTGCCTCCCAGCGCTACATTTAAGACTTGCATTCCACGACAGATACATAAGGTGGGCATGTCATATTGTTTCGCATAGTGAATCAACGACAATTCAAACTGATCACGCTCATGATCTGCAACTAAAACCTTATCATGCATCATGTTGCCGTTATAACGCCCTGGATAGATATCAGTTCCACCGATCACTACAAAGCCAGAGAAATTTTCTAGTGTATTCCGTTCAACATGAGTACCAGGAGCTAACAAAACTGCGACACCACCCGCAGCGCGAATGGCATCCACATAGTCAGTTGGAGTGAAATAGTAAGCACGATAGTCGTGCGTCTCGATATGATTTTCTGCACGTCCATAAGTAGTTATACCAATTAGAGGTTGACGCATGATCTTAAATCCTTGCAATAGATAGCTGTCACTGATTGTCTCAAATAAAGAGTATAACTCGATAGACTAGATGACAAAAGTAATGAAGATTAGGCAGTTTTATTCTGTTATCGTCAAATTCCGTAAACAGTTCGTATATAGATGAATCAATAGTTTTAGGAAACATCTTCACTTTTCAGTTCTGCACCAGTATTGGTGTCGTGCTACCTCATGAATAAATTTCAAACCCACGACGCCCACGTTGTTTTATCTTCTTCACAAAGGCGTAGATGCGTCTATAATGTGGCGTAATATTTTCATGCACCTTGCTGAAGGATTACCATGCCCATAACGCCTACACAATTCCAACCCATTCTTGACGCTGTTCAACTGGCAAGTAGCTTGTGTCGTCGTGTACAACAAACCGATGTCATCCCAGCTGAAAAGCCAGGGCGTGAACCCGTCACCATTGCGGATTACGGCTCTCAAGCGATCTTGTGTCGCGCGGTAGCACTACACTTCCCTGATGATGGTGTGATTGCCGAGGAGAGTAGCGCACAGTTCTTGAGCGGTTTACAACCTCATCAACGCCAGCGTGTGGTGACGTTGGTATCCGAAACATTGCGGGAGTCCGTGACGGAGGCAGAGGTCATCGGGTGGATGGATTATGGGCGCAACCGCGACACCTCGCGCAAATGGGTGATTGACCCCATTGATGGCACAAAAGGTTTCTTGGGGCAACGTCGCTATACCATTGCGATCGGCTTACTAGAGAATCATCGCCCCATTGCGGGGGCACTGGGTTCACCCGGCTATTCTAGCCCCAGCGGTTTGGGGCGTATGACCTATGCCCTCAACGGGGAGGCGTGGCAGATTGACCTAGCAGGGCGCGAAGCCACGCGCATACAGGTTTCTAAACGCTTGCCCAGCGACGGCTACATCACAGCAGAAAGTTTTGAAAGCGACCACGCCGACCACGCCATGATTAGCGGTATCTATGAACAAGCTGGGGTGCTTCAGCCAATTATTGAGCGCATGGATGGGCAGGATAAATATGCCATGATTGCTGCTGGAGAGGCAGACGTTTACTTGCGTCTTTCTCCCAAGCGTGACTACAAGGAAAAGATATGGGATCATGCGGCGGGCGTGGCAGTCATTGAAGCGGCAGGGGGGCGCGTAACGGATATGTACGGCAACGCACTGGATTTCTCGCTGGGGCAACAACTGGATTCAAACACGTTTGTTGTGGTTTCTAATGGGCAAATTCATGATGCGTTGGTGCAGGCAATTCAAGCGGCATACGCCTAACAGCCTATCGTTTGGTTAGACAAAATTCATCGGTTACAACGAGGAACTCACTATGGCGGATAAACTTGCATCACGCTTACTCATTCAGAGACTTGCGCCGATTTATGAGCGCATCATAACTGGGGCTTATGATCCTGACCAAGACTTTGACTTATTGGATGCTGGCATCACCCAAGCGGAAATGCTCAACGATCCCCTCACCGAAGC
>CAIRDJ010000089.1 GCA_903877335.1 uncultured Chloroflexota bacterium
CCTGCACCCGATGCGAAAAGTCCCCGTGTGAAAGCTGATTAGCAGAATCGCGTAGTTGATAGATGGGGTCAATGATGGAACGTGCCATCACCCACCCCAAGCCAATTGCCAACGCTGAGGCAATTCCAAAAGCAACCCACAAGGTCGCGAGACGACGTTCGATCAAGTTATCCAAGACATCGCTGGGTGCGCCCACCTGTATGAAGCCTTGCGGAACGCGCCCAGTCCCGACAACTTCCCCTGTGTAGAAGTAATATTGCCCAAACTCATCCCGCTCACTCACGACAACCGGTTCTTCTGGGACGATCAAAACATCGCTGTAGGGATGGAACATATTGGGGAGCCATCTAAAAAAGGACTCACGGCGATCACCCTTTCCGCCCCCACGCCCTGGAGGAGATTCGTCGTCATCACCAACATCGGGGGACTCTTTGGGTGCTTCAAAGGGGATGAAGCTAATCTCAACGCCTTGCTCAATTTGATAATCGCCGATGATGGCTTGAAAGGTCTCCACTTCCATCACATCTTCGGGCACGACTTCGGCAATCAAAACCGCGTAATTGCGCAGGCGCGCTTCAAAGTCATGACGCGCCATGATGCTGATCTGTTGCGCCATGAAGATGCTGAATGCCCCAAACACCAATACCACCAGCGCAACGTAGGAAAGGATGAAGCGTGTGCGGATGCTGTTCATGTGGCGGTACCTGTACCCGTGACGAAACGATAGCCCACCCCGCGCACGGTTTGGATGTACTGTGGATACTTGGGATCATCTTCGATCTTCTCCCGTATCCAGCGAATGTGCACATCTAAGGTGCGCATATCCCCAAGCCAATCCGTCCCCCACACCTTATCGAAGATTTCGGCGCGTGTCACCACTTGCCCAACGTTCACAATCAACAGGCTCAAAAGCTCAAATTCTTTGTAACGCAAAATCAGTTCTTGGTCGTGCTTGTAAATCTTACGCTGGGAAAGACTCATCTTGAACACCCCCAATTCTAGCAACTCGTTGTTGAGCGGTTGGGTATCAAAGTCCACCCGACGCAACATCGCTTTGATGCGAGCGATCAACTCACGGGTGCTAAAGGGCTTGGTGATGTAATCATCTGCGCCCAGTTCTAACCCCAAAATGCGGTCTACTTCTTCGCTCAGTGCCGTCACCATCAAGATGGGGACGATGCTACTTTTGCGAATGCCCTTACACACTTCCCAACCGTCCATCTTGGGGAGCATTAAATCCAGCAGAACCAAATCCGGCTTGACATTTTGGGTGGCTTCTAAACCGCTTAGCCCATCCTGTAGCCAATACACTTGGAAGCCCGCCCCCTTGAGCGAACGAACCACCGGACTGGCGATGCGCTCATCATCTTCAATGAATACAATGGTTGTCATGTTTCAATCACTTATTTTGACCATCACACGTAGTCAACCTAGTATGGTGGGGAAATGGGCTTTTGAGAACAAAATTTAAGGTGGATTTAAGGGATTCTTAGGGAAGCCACATTTCGGTTAGTTGTACGCCGTCCACCCACTTGCCATTAACATTGACCTCCCAATGGAGATGGGGTCCGTTGCTTCGCCCGGTGTTCCCACTCAAGCCGATGGCTTGCCCGCGCTGGATGGTTTGCCCGCGCGTCACCAAGAACTGGGACAGATGGGCGTAGCCACTAAAAACCCCATAGCCGTGATGGATGAAAACATAATTGCCGCGAATGTCTAGCGCGTCCGCATACACCACCTCTCCCCCTGCGCTTGCCACGACCATGCTGCCGGGCACAGCGCGGAAGTCCCAACCGGTGTGGCGCGTTTGGGTGGTGTTGTTGAGCGTGCGATAAAACCCGAAGGCGGAGGTAATCTCGCTGGTGCTAGGTAGGCTAAAGCCCCATTCGTCCCACGCTCGCGGAAGCGCAGGGGTAGAATCGATTAACCCACTCAGGTGAGCATACTCCAAGCGTTCAATTTCAGGGGCAATCAAATAGGCTTTGTCAGGGGGGACAATAAACTCTTGTCGTCCATACCCACCACTGCTAACCGTCAGCAGGGTTTCAATGAGGGTGCGCGTTCGGTCGGCATAGCCCACTGAAACCGAAAGCACATACTGGCGGGCGGTCAGGTCAATGCCAATGGGCAACAACAGAAATAGCCCATCATTGGCGGGGACAAACGACCACAACTCGCGCACAAACTGGGCGCGCGCGTCTGTGATGCCCTCCCCATACAGGTGAAGCACACCGATGCCACCTTGTTTGAGTGTGTCAAAATAAAGTGCTAACGAAGCGTTACGCCCATCCGTCAAGACCTGGGAGGGGATGGGGGGTTGTTTGGGGGGTGGGGTGCTGGTTTGAGCGTGTGCAGATGAAACCCCGCACACCAACCCCCAAACCAAGAGGAGCAGTAACCGCTTCAAGATGAGCCTTTCTAAGAACCACACAATCAACGGTCAACTAGGATCGCCCCAGTTGACCGCTTAGTTATAGCGTGTCTAGTCGATTTGCTCAAACCGCAAAATCTTATAGCGTGCCACCCCATCGGGCACATTCACCACAACCACATCCCCAATCTTCTTACCGAGCAACGCGCTTCCTACGGGGGAATCGGTAGAGATGCCTTGTCGCCCATGCACGATTTCAGCACTGTCTAGCAAATCGAAGACGACTTCTTCCTTGTACTGCATATCAAAGACCACAATGCGATCGCCAGCGGTAGCGCGGTCTGGATCGGGGTCTTGGTCTTGAATGATGGCGGTGGCTAGGATACGTTTGATATTGGAGATGCGATCATCCACATAATCTTTGCGGTTCAAAAGTTCAAAAAGCTCTGGGTCTTCTTGCTCGCTTTCTACTTCGCTCTTCAGATCAGTGAGTCGTTCGGCAATTTCTGGAAGGGTGATCTTTTCCAGCTTATTGAGTTCACGTTCTAGTTGTTCATAACCTTTTCGGGTGAGAACTCGTTCATCAACAGACATCCTATACATCCTTTCTAAGAACCTAACCACATTAGGAATAGCAAAAGGCGAAGGATACTTCGCCTCATGTGCAAAAATAGATAGGGTCGCGGAAACGTTTTGATACCTTGTTATCGTTCAGCGGAGCAATAGTATAACACAAGTTGAGGTAGCAATCAAATTACTTTTGTGCCTAATTGAAGTGAAGTCTAACGTTCTGGGTTGGGCAACGGGCGACGTAATTCGCTTCGGGTTAACAATAGCACTGCCCCCAGAATGAGTGCCCCCCCTGCTAAAGCCGTCGGTTTAAGCGTTTCGTCTAGCCAAAGCGCACCAAGAATGACCGTGACCACTGGCTCTAAAGTCGATAACATCGCCGCATTAATTGGACCGATGCGCTCTAACCCAATGAAGAACGCGGTTACTGGAAGCACGGTGGTGATGAGGACGAGGGCGACAATGGCGACCCATCCGACATGACTAGCTGGAAGGTGTGCCCCATTGAAGACCATCAGCACCCCCGATGCGATGCCTGCCGAGGCAAAAACAACCGTTGATGATTGGATAGCATTAACCGTCTTCAGGGTTTGTGTCCCAATGATGATGTATATCGAATAAATGACTGCTGCCGAAATGGCCAACAAGATTCCGAGCAACTGCCCACCCGATGGATCAACCGTCAAGCCCGTGCCAATCACGGCAATGGTGAGCGCGGCACCTTTGAGGAGCGTGAATGTTTCGCGCAGGATGAGGGTGGCAAGCAGGGTGACAAACACAGGGTAAAGGTTCAACAGAAGGGCAACCAACCCTGATGAGGCATATTGCAATGCGGTGAGGTAAGCAAAGGATGCCGCAACATAGCCCAAGACACCCATCAGAACCAAATTCAATAACGTTGCTCCACTAGGAAGGCTTTCTTTTCGGAACAGCAGGACACAGAACATCACGATGGATGAGAGCAAAAAGCGAAAGAAAAGAATGGAGAAGGTATCCATCTGGTCGGCATACGCATAATGACTGAACAAAGCCAAAGTGCCAAAGCCAATCGCAGACAACACGACAAAAACCATTCCGATGAACTGTTTCACAACCTAATCTCCTATTTTAAGTCGCTAAAGATTATGCAAGACTTGGCTTGGTGTAAAGCAAAAATAGTGTCGCCAGCTTCTATGAAAACGAGTCGAGCGGTTTCACCCTGTCGCTTGTTTGGTGATGGGGGATCATGATGGTGAAGGTAGAGCCTTGTCCCACCAGGCTACTCACCTTAATTTTCCCTTTGTGAATGTCCACAATCCAACGGCAAATTGCCAATCCCAAGCCGGCGCCACTTTCTGCCCCCGCGCGAAAGCGACTACGCTCCTCTTGAAAGAACCGCTCAAAAATTTGCGGGAGCGACTGCTCCTCAATACCGATGCCCGTATCTTGTACGCGCATCACCGCGTATTGCCCTTCGTTGCTCAGGCTAAGGGTGATCGTTCCCCCGTCTGGGGTGAACTTAATCGCATTCCCTAGCAAATTCAACAGCAACTGCTTGATGCGATCCGCATTGCCAGAAATGCGCGCGGGTTCAAAATGCCCCATCGTGAGCGTGAGATCACGGTCATTGGCGTGGATGATGGCGCGTGCCTCGCGGTAGGCTACAAGCACGATGGAATCTAAATCAAGCACGTCCAGGTCCACTTTTAAGCCGCCATAGTCAGCACGCGCCAACAGCAACAGATCATCCACCATGCGCGTCATGCGCGCCACCTCATCGCGGATCGCCTGCATGGACTCCTCATCCGTCCCATAGCGTTGCATCAGTTCCAAGTTGCCACGCACCGCCGTGAGGGGGGTGCGCAACTCGTGCGAGACATCCGCCACAAAACGCTGTTGCACCCCGAACAGGTGCTCTAGCCGATCCATCATCAAGTTGAACACGGAAGTCAAGCGTCCCAGCTCATCCATAGGTCCGCGCCAGCTAAGGCGTGTGGTCAGGTCTTCGGTTTCGGTGATGCGTGCCGCTGCATCAATGAGGCGATCAATGGGTTCTAAAGCGCGGTTTGCCAGCAACAAACCCACAATCACCGCCCCCACCACCGCCACGCCCATATTCACCAGCAAGATCGTGAGCAATCGCTCGGTGGCTTGGTTGAGCGCGTCGAGCGAAGCTGCCACTTGGATGCTCCCGAACAGTGCCCCGTTGGGGAGGATGATGGGGCTAGTGAGGACGCGCAACTCCCGTGCCCCATACAGCACATTGTTGACCTCCACCATTGCGCCACCGATTGCTTCTGCATCTAGCGGGCGTGTTAGCTCTCGAATATTGGCAGAAGTGGCAACAAAGACCGGCTCGCTTGCGCTCACATCCCACACCTGCACAAACACCCCCGACACCGTGAAAATGTCCAGCGAGGGCAAGATCACACGGATGGAGTCCGGGTTGTTCATTTCGCCAATGGGCACTGCACGGCTATTGTCCAAGACTTGCGTCGTGGTTGCCTGTAACATCTCGTCAATGGCGGTGATGAGTGTCCACTGGATGAACAAGAACACAATCAACCCGAACACCACAATCAGAAATGCCAATAAGCCAGCGTACCACAAAATTAACTTGGTACGAATGGTCATGGGCGGTGTTTACTCTTCTTCGCGTAGGACATAACCCACACCGCGCACCGTGTGAATCAAGCGAGATTCGCCCTCGATGTGTTCGGTCTTTTGTCGTAGGTAACGCACATACACTTCAATAATGTTGCTTTCTCCGCCAAAGTCATAGCCCCACACGCGGTCAAAAATCACCTCCCGCGTGAGCACTTGGCGCGGATTGCGCATGAACAATTCCAACAGTTCATACTCTTTGGCGGTCAGGTCAATGGCGCGGTCATCCCGATAGGCGCGGTGCGTGCCTGTGTCCAGTGACAAATCGCTAAAGCGCAAAATCTCTGGGCGGGATGCCGAAACGCTCCGCCGAAACAAAGCGCGGATGCGTGCCATTAACTCATCCACGGAGAACGGCTTAACAAGGTAATCATCTGCTCCCGCGTCTAAGCCCGTCACTCGGTCTTGAATGTCATCCTTGGCGGTCAACATCAAGATCGGCACATCGCTTGCCGCGCGCAGGCGTTTACAAACTTCTAAACCATCCAAACCCGGCAACATCCAATCCAGAATGACCAAATCTGGGGGGGTATCGCGTGCAATCCCTAAACCCATTTTGCCATCTCGCGCTACGTTAACGCGGTAGCCTTCATATATCAATCCGCGCTCAATGAATTGCGCGATGCGTGCTTCGTCTTCGATAACAAGAATCCGTTCACCTGGCATGATGCTACAACATCCTTTGGTGATAATTAAAACCATCTAATCAGTTTAGTATAACAAGTTGCTCATGTGAGAGGTAATTTTGTTCATAAGAAGCGTATGAGCGTTCTCCGCAATGGACAGGATCACCAGCTCATGGCATAACGTACAGAAATCTTTTTGGATTGCAAATCAACTTTTTATTCATCGCATGCTTAAATTAAAGGAAAATACTATGCGTAAAGTCCGTATTGGTTACATTGGCGTGGGCAACATCTTCCCGATGTACTTAAAAACCAGTCGCAAGTTTCACATCCTCGATCCGATTGCCTGTGCAGACTCCAACCATGCTTTCGCGCTCAGTCGTGCGCAAGAGTTCGGCATTGAGGCACGCACGCTAGATCAACTCTTGCGGTCGGATGATATAGACATCATCGTTAACCTCACCCCGCCCCAAGCGCACGCCGAAATTGACTTGCGCGTCGTTCAGGCGGGCAAGCACGTCTATGCCGAAAAACCGCTGGCACTCACCACCGAAGACGGGAAGACTGTTTTAGAAGCTGCCGCCCAAGCAGGGGTGCGGGTGGGGTCTGCGCCCGATACCATTTTAGGCGGTGGGATTCAAACCTGCCGTAAGCTGTTGGATGAAGGATGGATTGGTACGCCGATCGCTGCTACCGCATTCATGGCATCTCACGGTCCCGAATCATGGCACCCGAACCCCGCGTTCTTCTATCAAAAGGGGGGCGGTCCGTTGTATGACATGGGACCCTATTACATCAGCACGCTGGTCTATCTGTTGGGGGCGATCAAGCGCGTCACCGCCAGCACGCGCATGTCCAGCTCCACGCGCATTGCCACCAGCGAAGCGCGTTTTGGCGAAGTCTTAAACGTCGAAGTTGCCACCCATTCCGCCGGACTGCTGGAGTTTTCCAGCGGGGTGATTGCCACCACCACCATGAGCTTTGATGTGTGGCAACACCACCTCCCACGCATTGAGATTTACGGCACGCTGGGTACGTTGGTTGTGCCAGACCCCAACACCTTTGGGGGCGTGGTGCAACTGTGGCTACACGCGGAACGTGAATGGCGCGACATTCCGCTCGCGTTCAGCGCGGATGTGCAACGGAGCATTGGGGTGGCGGATATGGCGGAGGCGATCATGCGCGGAGAAGCACACCGTTGTAATGGAGAACTCGCATATCACGTTTTAGAAACGATGGAAGCGTTCGATCGTTCCTCTCATGCGGGTACGCACATCACCCTAGAAAGCCAACCGCAACGCCCCGACGCGCTACCATTGGGCTTGTTGGCAGGGGATGTACGCTTGCGCTAAAGCGGTGAGGTGGCAACACACGTGATGTTGCCACCCGTATCGATGCGATCAACGCTTAAACTTCTGGTTGGAGGTGTTCTCCTAAAAAGGCGACCGCCTCTTGCCATGCCTCACTGGACGGACCCGCTGCGGTCAAGTCCTGCACGAAGGCATGACCGACCCCCTCATACACCGTCACTTGGTGGGCAAGGTTGAGCGTGTTGAGCGAGGTCTTAAAGGTCTCCACTTCTTCCATGGGGATCAGGTCATCTTCAGCACCGAACACCCCC
>CAIRDJ010000090.1 GCA_903877335.1 uncultured Chloroflexota bacterium
ACAGGCGTTTCAGTTCTGCTTCCACCTTGCGAAAGATGGGACTGCTTGAGCCAAAGCGTTCGACGACATCTTGGGCGGTGGGCTTGGTTTGGGTTTGGCTAAACAGGTACGCATCCAGCTTGGTGAACGCCACATCATGGGCAAGCGTGGACAAGTCGAAGCGGTCAAGGGGGGCGAAGCTGTCCGCTTCCCACACTTCAAAGTGTAGCCCGTCGGTCATGAAGCCGATGCAGTTGGTTTTGTGTTGATCTTGCTTGAGTTGTTGCAGGTAGCGTTTGAGTTGTTGACGGGGCGCGTTGTCATAGGATTTTCTGCGCTTGAACTCAAACGCCAAATCACCGAGCAACAAATCAATGCGCCCGTGCCGTTGAATGTCGACAAAGCGGATGCTCTGCTCAAAGGTGACTTGTTTTGATTCCACACCGAACGCCTCTTGCAAGAAGGTTGAGAAGGTGGCGGTGAGTTTCAGTTCGGAGTCATCTTTTTCCCAAGAGGTGGTGATGTCTTGGACATAGGTTTCAAAGCGTTCTTTCGTCCACACGGTCTGGAATCCTTTGTTTGATGACGCTAATTATAGAACAAAGTCCGCTATCCAACAAGCAAAGTGCGCCCCCATCCCCGGCATGGGAGACGGGGAGCGAAACCATGCGTCGCGTGCGCAACATCCCCTCCCCCAACTGCGCTTCGCTTGTGAGGGAGGGCTAGGGGGCGTGGAACCCTACACGCGGTTGACCACGCAGAAGATCATCGGGCGGCGGCGCGTCTCTGTGTAGATCATCGCCGCAAGCCCGTCTTCCACCTCACGACGGAGCGCATCTGCCGAAGCCTTGCGGTTGTCTTTGCTGAGGCGCACTGCCGACGCGCGAATCTGCTCGATGAGTTCGCTGGCATCCCGCATGTAAACAAACCCGCGCGAGATGATCTCGGGGTCTTGCATCAGTTGATTCGTGCGAGCGTCCACATTCATGACCACGATGACAAACCCATCTTGCGCCAATATCTCCCGATCGCGCAAGACGGCACGCCCAACATCGCCCACGCTGTTGCCGTCCACGAAGACGTAACCGCCCGGCACGCGCTCGGCAATTTGCACCCCGTGTTTGTCCAGCTCGATGACGTGCCCGTTTTCCACCACCATGATATTCTCGCCCCGTATGCCGCTTTCACGCGCCAATTGAGCGTGCGCGTGCAAATGGCGTAGCTCCCCGTGGATGGGCAAGAAGTATTCCGGACGGGTGAGGTTAATCATCATGCGCATGTCCTCGCGGTTGCCGTGCCCCGAAACATGCACCGCTTCGAGGGGATCGTAAATCACGTTTGCCCCACGTCGGAACAGGTCATTGATGCGGCGGGAGACCATCTCCTCGTTGCCGGGGATGGTATGCGCGGAGATGATGATGGTGTCCCCTTTGGTCACTTCGACGCGATACCGCCCCGCTGCCATGCGAGTTAGCACGGAGGACGGTTCCCCTTGTGCCCCCGTTGCCATGACAATGACCTCATGCGGGGGCAACAGATCAATCTGGTTGAGGTCAACCAACATGCGATCGGGAATGTTCAACATCCCCAAGTCGCGCGCAATGTC
>CAIRDJ010000091.1 GCA_903877335.1 uncultured Chloroflexota bacterium
CTCGTCGCCCTCTCCAGCATTGCCAGCGTGGATGACAGTCCGGTTGGTCTTGGTGCAGCTGTCTTGCTCACTGTTGTCCAATCTAGCCCTGAAGCACTCGCCAATTTCACCGTTGCGGTTGAGTCGAACCCCGACATGCTCGCCAACGTGCAAAGCATTGCAGAGAATGTCGACGGGTTCACCAGTGTTTTGAGTGCTGTCGGTGTCGATACTGCCGACTTTTCGCCGCCAGTATTGGTTGTTAACGTGCCTGTAGTCGAGCAACCTGAAGTTGTCCCAGTCGAACCGCCTGTCGAGGTTGTCGAGGTGCCTGTTGTGGTGCCCGAACCGCCACAAGCCACCTCTGCCCCAGCAACGGAAGAACCGTCCACCAGCGAACCTTCAACACCCGTCACGGCGAGCGCGACAACCGTCACGCCTGTCCCATGCCCCAACTTTGCCGCAGGGGGAACGTTTAACCTGACTGCTAACTGCACCTTGACCACTGAGGTTCAAATTCTTAGCAACACAACCATTAACGGTGGTGGGTATACGTTAACCGCTGCATCCAATTCCCGACATTTTGCAGTATCCGGTACCTTCAGCTTAACCCTCAACCATCTAATTCTGACAGGAGGAATCACGAATAGCGCTGGCGGCTCTATTATAAATAGCGGCACATTGTATATTAACGATTCAAGCTTTACCAACAACAACACGATAGCTGTAGGCACGAGCGCTAGTTTGGGCGGCGGTGCTCTTTTCAACAACTCCAACTCAATCATGACGATTGACAATACGACCTTTACGGGCAATGTTTCTCGAGATCGTGGCGGTGCTATCTTCAATCGTGGCACGCTTACAATTACAAACAGTACCTTCACAAGCAATCAGGCCAATGGTACGACGACTGCAACAGATGGAGGAGGTGCTGTGTATAACTACGCAGGAACAACAACGATCACGGGTAGCAATTTCCAAAACAACACCGCAGTAAACGCCGGTGGAGCTCTTTACAATGTAAGTACAAATGCCTCTAACACCCTAAACGTATCCAATAGTAACTTCACAGGCAATACGGCGACAGCAAATTCACCAACCAATCATATCAATGGGAACTGGACAGATACGGTTGGTAATAACAGCAATACATTCAATTGATTATGGAATAATTTGCGTCGACGCTGGATGGAATGCCCCTCATCCTAACCTGTCCGTCAGGCTTTGCAACACTTGATGGGCAGGGAGCGGGTGTGGATCGTGGAGGCGTTGCACGCTTTCAATCCGCAACATTCCATCCCCCGTCAACACTTCCACCCCTGCACTATCCCACCCCACCACGCGCCCCGCTAGACGGACCACATAACGGCGCGGTTGCTCGATGAGGCTTGCCCGCCAGATGGTGAGCTTGCGCCCCTCAAACGTGGTGAACGCCCCGCTATAGGGAACAGTGGTGGCACGGATGAGGTTATAGATGCGCTCGGTTGACCATGCCCAGTTAATCTGTGCGTCGGCAGGGGTCCACTTTGGGGTATAGGTTGCCAAGCGGTGATCTTGTGGGTGGGTATGTATGTCCCCATTGCGCAAGCTGGGGAAATGGCGCGTAAGTACATCGAGGTAGGCTTGGGTGACGTGTTCTACCACCTCGCCAATGGTTTCATCGGGAGTGATGGGGACGCGCTGTTGGGCGATGATGTCGCCGGTGTCATACGCTTCGGACGCATGAAAGAGGCTCACCCCCGTATGATCTTCCCCGTTGATGATCGCCCATACTGTGGGTGAGAATCCCCGATAGGCGGGCAAGAGCGAATCGTGAAACACGAAGCTCCCCAAGCGTGCTTGCTCATAGAAGGAGCGTGGGACGAGGTATCGCCAATTCACCATGAAGACCATATCGACCGCCAATGTCCAGTTTAGCTCGGTCACGTTGCGGGTTTCATAGAAGGACGCGCCGATCTGCTGGGCGCGTGCCTGAATGCGCTCGAGGTAAGGTGGTTCCCATGCAGTCTCTCGAAATGAACATACCGTGAGACGGTCGGAAGGCTCAAGCAGTTGATACAGGCGTTCCAAAAAGCGCAAGCCCCGTTCGGTGGCACACAACAATACAACGTGCATGATCGCGCCCTGCCTAGCGTGTGGTTTCTTTGATGACGTAATTGGGCTTGTTCATTGTGCGCACGAACATCCGCGCCAAATATTCTCCAATGATGCCCAAGACGAATAATTGTACCCCAGAGAACAATAAGACCGTCACCGAAAGGAATAGGAACCCCGGCACCACCCGCCCCACAAATAAGAACACCCCCACCACATACACAATCAGCACGAAGCCCAAGCCCATGAACACCAAACCGAGCAGGCTTGCCAAGCGCAGGGGCACCACGCTAAAGCCGGTGATGAGGTTGACGGCATAGTTGAGCAGCTTGCCGAAAGTATACCCCGATCGTCCCTCCGTGCGCGTGTGATGGACGATCTCCACTTGGGCAAAGCGATTGCTCCCCCACGAAAGGAGCGCGTCAATGTTCACATACGGGCTATCGTAATGCTCAAAGGCTTGGCGCAAATACGCATAAAACGCGCGATAGGGGTAAATTTGACGGGCAAACGGGATATTCAACACCCTTACCATCATGCGCTTGACGAAGTTGGATGCCCAATTGCGCGTGGCACTGTGTGCCAGTTGTTGGGGCACCCCATGCACCACCTCATAACCTTCGGCGAGTTTGGCTAGGAATTTCGGGATGTCTTCCGGTTGGTGTTGTAAATCATCATCCATGTTGATGATGATCTCATATTGTGCCGCCCGTATCCCACACAGCAACGCGCTTTGTTGCCCAAAGTTGCGCATGAGATGTATCCCACGCACCCATGCATACTCCTGCGACAAAGTTTGTATCACTGCCCAACTGCCGTCTGGGCTACAATCATTCACCAGAATGACTTCAAATTGTGTACAATGTTGATGAAGCACAGCGTGAAGGCGTTCCACCAATCGCTTGAGCATGGTTTCGGAACGGTAAACCGGAATGACGACCGAGCAAGTAAGGGGTTGGCTCATGGGGTTTGTGAACTTTCAAGTTGTCTTACTACTGAGTTGTTTATAGTCTGAATTAGAGAAACCGTCCAGATAAAAATGGAAACAATCACCCTCATCGAGCACAAGCACATTGTCCTTGCCGTAACGGGTAGCATTGCCAGCTACAAAGCCGTTGACCTTGCCAGCAAATTAACCCAAGCGGGGGCAATTGTTGAAGTCATTATGACCGATTCTGCTCAACAATTCATCACCCCGTTAACCTTTGAGTCGGTAACTGGGCAACCCGTTTACACCCATCTGTGGAAAGCAGAATCGAATGGGGGCTTGCCCACGCACATTGCCCATGTTGGGCTTGGTGAACAAGCAGACTTGCTGGTCATTGTTCCCGCCACCGCCAACACCATCGCCAAACTGGCGCACGGCTTGGCGGATGATCTCTTGACCGTCACGGTGCTTGCCACCCGTTGCCCGTTGTTGATCGCGCCGGCGATGGATGGGGCGATGTATACCCACCCCGCCACACGCGCCAACCTGCAAACCCTCATTGAGCGTGGCGTGTACGTGATAGAACCCGAAGAGGGGCGTTTCGCCTCTGGCTTGGTGGGGAAGGGGCGCCTGCCAGACACCCCCGTTCTGATGGGGCACATTCGCCGTCTACTGGGACAACGCGGTCATTTAGCAGGGCAACACGTTGTTGTCACGGCGGGGGGCACTCGTGAACCGCTTGACCCAGTGCGCTACATCAGCAACCGTAGCAGTGGCAAGCAAGGCTATTCCATCGCCCAAGCTGCTTTAGACGCGGGCGCAACCGTGACCTTGATTAGCTCGGCACAGCATCTGGTTGCCCCCATTGGCGCAGAACTGGTGACGGTCAATACCGCCTTAGAGATGGAACGCACCGTTCTGGAATACTCAACTTACGCCGATGTGTTGGTCATGGCGGCAGCAGTGGCAGATTTCCGCCCGTCCAATATTGCCGAACAGAAGATCAAAAAGACCGAAACACAAGGGGATACCTTGATGGTGGAATTGGTGCGCAATCCAGACATCCTGCTTGAGGTTAAGGCGCAACGTCAAGAAACCGGCTTCCCGCGTGTGGTGGTTGGTTTTGCCGCCGAAAGCGAGAACCTGCTGGTGAATGCCAAGAGCAAGCTAGACCGCAAAGGGCTAGATTTGTTGATCGCAAATGACATTTCTGCCAGCGATGCCGGCTTTGAGGTGGACACCAACCGTGTTCTGTTGCTGAGTCTGGACGAGGGAGTGAAGCAACTTGAGTTACGCTCCAAGATGCAGGTGGCGGAAGCAGTGGTTGAGCGCATCGCCGTGCTATTGGAGCAATCGAACTAATCAAAGATGCGTCGCCTGTTCATCGTGTGGTGGGTTTTTTGCGTTGGGATCACGGTTGCGCGTGCCCAGTTTGACCCCGCCCAAGCCACCCCTCTGCGTTTCAGCGAGGCAATTGATGGCTATTTAGATGCCAACACCCCCCAGTCTGTTTTTGTGCTGGATGGGCGACGTGGGGAGTATATTCGCGCCACCCTCTTGACATTGGAGGGCACGCTTCAGCCTACTTTGACGGTGATCCGTAGCAACGGTGAAATCGTGGCAAGTGGCTTCGATGGGCTACCCAATGGGGTCTACTTTCCCTCTTTACAATTGCCTGCCAGCGATCGCTACTTCTTTGTGGTGGCGCGGTTTGGTGGCTTGCTGGGCAACACACAGGGGCGCTTCCAGTTGGAAGCCGAACGCCTGGGCGTCAGTTCCGAAAGTGGTAGCTCGTTGCGCTACGATGATACGGTCATGAATACCATTGATGATGCCGCACCACAGCACTATTACAGCTTTCGCGCCCAACGGGGAGACATCCTCAACATCGAAATGAAGCGTACCAGCGGCAACCTTGACCCTTACTTGCAGGTGGTGAACGCAGATCGTCGATTGATTGCCAGTAGCGATGACATCTTAGGCGGCACCACCCTTGACGCTGGAATTAACGGGCTAGTGATTGATGCAGATGGAACGTATGTGATTGTTGCCTCGCGCTATGGAGAGGACGCTGGCGAAAGTGAAGGTACATTTGTTCTGACCATTCAAGAGACCGATACCAGCGGATTGGGAAATACGCCAGTAACTGCTGCTGATCTTGCCTACGACACCCCCATTACCGAACAAATCAGCGCGCAAAATTATGAGAAGTTCTATCGGTTTTATGCTGAACAAGATGACATCCTCGAGGTGCGCATGGAGCGCCTTGACGGTACGCTTGACCCCTATCTTGAGCTACTGAATGACAGCTTGCAAAGTATCGCTGTGGATGATGATGGGGGGGCGGGAAAGAATGCCCAACTCACCGATTTTCGCATTCCTACCAGTGGGTTATATTACCTGCGCGCCACGCGCTTTGAGCTGTCACAAGGAAGCGGAACAGGGCAATTTCGCCTGACAGTCCAGAAAAAACGCTACGCCTTTGAGGGCGTATCGGACGATGCCCAACGCCTCCTCTATGGCACAACTGTCACTGGTACAATCAATGATGAGACGCCGTCTGCGCTGTATGCTTTTTGGGGGGTGCAAGGGGATCGTATCGCGGTCTCCATGACCCGCGCAGATGGCAATTTGAATGCCATGCTGGGGTTGTACGACAGCAACTTTGAAACCTTGCTCGTGGATGATGATAGCGGAGGGGGGCAAAACGCACGCATCGAACGCTTCACCTTACCTTCAACAGGCATTTATTACATTCGTGCCATGCGTAATGATGCAACAGATGGAATCCGCTTCACGCGCGGGAGCTACATTCTCATCCTGGCTCAACGTTTCGATTAATGGCAGTGTGCGAGGGGCTTGATATTGGCGAATGGTGTCATCAACCTGAATCGTGGGGATGCCACCTGAATACCAAGAATTGACATCTCACTTCAAAACGTTTATAGTACGGCATATAGTCTGCTACTAAACAAGGCTAGTCAATTTAGGTGTGCATTCGGCCCCATACGGCGAACAGTTCTGAACCGTGTCAGGGTCGAAAGGCAGCAGCACTAAGGGGTTGCTTCGGGTGTTGTGGGTGTCCGGGTGCTCACCTAAGTTGACTCGCTGAGTTTATAGTTGGGTTGATGTTCACATGCAGTCCCCTCTTTCTTCACCGCGTCTCTCCCGAAAAAAAGCACGTCCCTTCTCACTTCCTGTTCTGGTTGCCCTGTTGACGTTGGGCATCAGTTTTGTGTTGGTGGTGCTAGTTGTGCTGGGGTTGTCCTTGTGGGCATTGCTGCGCACGCACACGGTTGTGGTGCGCATAGACGGCGATCGGCGCGAAGTGACAACCCGCGCTCATACGGTGCAAGCTGTCTTAGATGAATTACAAATCAACTTGGTGGAGGGCGATCGCATTTCCCTTCCGCTGGATAGCATAGTGGGCGAGGGGCAGTCCGTCGAGATTGACTTGGCGCGCACTGTGGTGGTCACCTTCGGCTCAGAAACACGGGTGATCCGTACCCCACTCACGCAACCACTCGACATCCTCAACTCATTGGGAATCTTCCCACAACCAGATGATTACCTTCAAATTGATAACACGGTCACGGATTTGCCCAGTCTAGCCAATTGGTCTATACCCGTGAATGAAGTGATTGTTCGTCGCGCTGTGACGGTGCAGGTGATCGACGGGCGGGACTCGCGTTCTATTCGTACCACCTCGCCTAGCGTTGGGGACTTGCTCTTTGAGCTGGGCATCGCCCTCTACGCTTCCGACGCGCTCACGCCCCAACCAGAAACGCCACTTGCAGAGGGGTTGACCATCACCATCCTGCGCTCAAAGGTCGTGAACATCCGCGCCGACGGCACCACCATCACCTTACGCACGCATGCCCCCACCGTTGGAGAGGCCCTCGCGGATGCCAATATGGTCTTGCTGGGCTTAGACTATGTGCGCCCCTCGGCACAAACTCTCTTAGAATCGGATACCACCCTTGAGGTGATCCGCGTTCGAGAGACCATCTTAAGCGAAAACGCTATTGTGCCCTATGAACGCCTTTCGGAGCCAAACGAGACCCTCGAACTCGATCAAGTTCAGGTTTTGCAACAAGGGCGCAACGGTCAAATGCGCAAGGATATTCGGGTGCGTTATGAAAATGGGCAAGAAGTGGCACGTCAGGATTTAGGGGAATCGCTGGTGCAAATGCCCCAAACCGAGCGTGTGGCGTATGGCACAGGAATTGTCTTGAGGTCAATGGATACGCCCGAAGGGCAACTACAATATTGGCGCAAGGTGCGCATGTATGCCACCAGCTACCACCCTGCGGCGCTGGGTGGGGATAACATCACGGCTACCGGGCGCGTGTTGACCAAAGGTATTGTGGGAGCAGACCCCACCTTCCTACCGTATGGCACTCAAATTTATGTGCCTGGTTATGGGGTGGGATTGGTGGCGGACACCGGTCCTTGGCGTGGGTTTAGCCTTTGGGTGGACTTGGGGTATGACGATGAAAACTGGGTTTCTTGGTCAAGCTGGACAGATGTCTATCTGCTGTTGCCCATTCCCAACAATTTCCCCTTCGTGTTGCCCAATTGATTAAGCCAGTCCGTGCTTTTGCAAATAGGCCCACGCCTGATAGAGCGGGGCAACGCTGGTGATGGCGTCAATCTCGCCACGCAAGATCATCTCAAACGCTTCTGAAATGGGCAGGACGACAACCTCAATGTCCTCGGTATGATCGAGTTGTTGAACGCCGTCTAGGTATGCCCCTGTCGCCACCACCAAATGACCTCGATGGTTTTGGCGTGTTGGATGCTGAACGAAGCTCCCAACATAAGCTGACCAGCGCACGGCGTAGCCTGTTTCTTCGCGCAGTTCACGTAACCCTCCCTCAAGAGGATTCTCACCGCTTTCAAGGTATCCTGCTGGCACTTCCAACATGATCTTTCCGATGCCGTGCTTGTACTGGCGCACCAAGACCACCTCATGCGCATCGGTTAGTGCAACCACAATGCCGAAGTCAGATTCTTCCAGCACGAAGTAGTCCGAAATCAACGTCCCGTTGGGCAAAAGGCACTCATCTTGCCGTAAGCGAATATATCGATTGTTGATGAGATAAGTTGCGGTGCGGATTAACCAGGGTTTTAGCATCGGGTTGCGATCATGTTATGAGCCATGCAAGCATATCTGACGAACCTTGTGTAGTAAAGTAATAATCCAGTGATGATGCGGCGCGAGTTGTAATTGTCATCGAAAAACCAATTAGCCCCCGTGTTTCCAATGCCTCCATTTACGTCGTGTTTGCCATGCCGTTTGAATGGCACACGGATTTATAGAATTTCATGTGATTTCAGTCACGGGTCAAGCTGCTTGATGTACACTATCGGTATATTGAGTAAAGCATGACAAGGCGGATGGCAACATGACGGATTCGATTCACCTTCGAGAAACTCCCCAAGCAGAGATCATGATTGTTGGTTGGCGACAATGGGCGGATGCCGGTTCTGTTTCCTCGTTGTTGCCCAAGTATCTTGTTCAACATTTCAATGCGCGACGAATCGGCGAACTTCGTCCGGATGGGTTCTATCTGTTTCAAATTCCTGGTACGCATGATTTGGTTCGCCCGATTGTGCGCTTTCGTGATGGTTATCCAGAATCGTTGGAACGACCGAATAATGTCATCTACTTTGCCGAGGTCCATGGTAAAGGCGTGGCGATCTTCATTGGGGATGAACCGCACATGGATGCAGAACGCTACACGCACTCCATTGTGGACATTGCCCAACGTTTAGGGAACGCCCGCTTGATTAGTTTGGGGGGAGTTTATGCTCAATTGCCATTTGATAAACCGCGTCCCGTTCATACCACGTACAGCTTGCAACGGTTGCGCCCTGTTTTAGAAGAGGTCAATGTCCAATTTACCGGCTATCAGGGGGGTGCCAGTATCGGCGCGTATTTGGCACGGGTGGCAGCAGAACGCAACCATGAATATATTGGCATGTATGCCTTCGTCCCACTGCTCAACTTTGACCAAATGTCTGATGCCGAAGCGAGCCTACGCATTGAAAGCGATTACCGCGCTTGGATAGACATCTTGCGTCGTTTGGGGTACTTCCAAAAAATCAAATTTGACCTCAGTGAGTTGCAACACTTGGCGGATGATTTGCAAAAAGCGGTAGACCGCAAGATTGCAGAGCTGGATGAACACCGTCCAGACAGAGCCTTGCGCGAAAAATTTGACCGTATGTCGCAAGAGTTTGTATCGCAAGAATTTGATCCGCGCAATGCTGTGTGGGAAGAGGCGTTGCGTGACTTGCTTGATGATGAGGAAGACGACGAATAGTCGCTCGCTTGAACCCTCGTTCATCCTATTTTCTTGCTCCGTGAGTTTCAAACTTGCTTTTCGCTTCGCCTTGCAACGCGCGACTTGTTGACTGATGGGCGCACACAAAAAGGGGTACCCTCGACTTGACCCCTTTTCGCACGCTTGCGTTGCGAATGGATGAGACGACCGCCCACCCGTCCTATCTTGTGGCTTCGCACGGGCGGTTAGGATTGAGAAAGGTCGTCTTGGTTGGATGGTGCCAGCGGAAAAATGACGGTAACGGTGGTGCCTTTGCCAGCTCCTGCGCTCGCCAGCGTGATCTCTGCATGGTACGCCTCGACGATTGCCTTGACCAAAGACAACCCCAAGCCATAGCCCACAATGTGGCGTGAGCGTGCCTTGTCTCCACGATAAAACCGCTTGAACACGTGGGGCAACTGATCGGGTTCAATGCCCTGCCCATCATCCATGATGCGGTTTATCACCCGCCCCTCGCTCACCAGCATTTCCCAAGTCACGTTCCCGTTAGCAGGGGTGTATTTGATGGCGTTATCCAGCAAGTTGCGAAAGACAATCAGCAGGTGATCCATGCTTGCTTGCACGCCAACGCTCGCTTCAGATGACAGAAAATGGAGGGTGATATTTTTCTCGCGTGCCAACAACTCAAACTGACGCATCAGGCGTTGGGCAATCTGATTGAGGTTGACTTCCGCAGAATCTAGTTCAAGCCTGCCAGCGTCTAAGCGCGAAAGATACCCCAAGTCCTGCACCATGTTGGTGAGGCGGATTGCCTCATCCTCGATCTCCTGCACATATTGCGTGCGGGTCGCTTCGTCCATTGTTTCATCCAACAAGATGGACTCTGTGCGCAAGCGAATGGACGTGAGGGGGGTGCGTAATTCGTGTGAGGTGTTGCTCACAAACGAGCGTTGCTCTTCCATCATGGCTTCCACTTGTTGCGCCATGTGATTGAACGCTTGCCCTAGCTCTCCAATTTCATCGTGGGTGTTCACCTGCACCCGATGCGAAAAGTCCCCGTGTGAAAGCTGATTAGCAGAATCGCGTAGTTGATAGATGGGGTCAATGATGGAGCGTGCCATCACCCACCCCAAGCCAATTGCCAACGCGGCAGCTACCCCAAAAGCAACCCACAAGGTCGCTAGACGACGTTGGATCAAGTTATCCAAGACATCGCTGGGTGCGCCCACCTGTATGAAGCCTTGCGGAACGCGCCCAGTCCCGACAACTTC
>CAIRDJ010000092.1 GCA_903877335.1 uncultured Chloroflexota bacterium
ACTGAGGTGCATTGCCCCCACCCACGACGCGCCTTCAGGTTTGTAGGTGACGGGTGCAGGGTGCTTTTTCCCATAGGTTGGATCTTTTTCATCAACCACGCGCTTTGCGTCGTACTTATTCCCCCACGGGTACCCCCAACTTTCCACCCCACGCGCGGCGTATTCGGTCTCCAGTTCACTGGGGAGCGTACACCGCGCCCATTGCGCAAATGCCAACGCTTGATGCCATGTCACATACACAACGGGACAATCCGCCATCGTACTGTTCTTATACCATGTCGTATCGCCGGGTTCATTGACCGCCCCTGCCTGCACGCCCTCGCGCCATTGCGCGTTCGTCACCGTGTAACGCGCGATCCAGTACGGGGTCGTGATGATTTGCGGGTGGATGGGCTTTTCATCACTATAACTATCGCTCCCCATCTTGAACGCCCCCACCGGCACCAAGCACATCTCCATCTTGGGCATCGGCGTGCCTGCCACCAGTTCCCCTAACGGCACGATGATCAGCTTCCAATCCGTGTTGCGTTTGCCTGTGAAGGTGCGTGCTTGCGCCAGTTTCTCGGCAAGGGGGTTGGGTGGCGGTGGTGGTGGAGTGGAAGCGGTGAATAGCCCGTGCGGATCAAAGATGCCGTCGATGAAATCCACGGGGAAGCGTTGTTGATATTCAGCAGAGAGTTCCTTCTTCATGAACGCGATCCCGTGTTGGTGTACCTCAAGTAACTCTTGATAGACCGTTAGCAGATTAATCCAGTCTCCCGACACATTTCCATAGCGTGTGTCTTGGCGAGTGAGCAAGTTGCGGAAGAGCGTCTTTGCCTCATCAAATGCCATGCGCTGGGCATAGTCCACCGCAGTGGCATATTCCGCATGGTTGGTCGGGGCAGTTCCCCCTGGTTTGCGCGGTGGATTGGCATAAACATCACGCGGAAAGTTTTGCTCAAATTCAGCGATGGCGCGGTTAAATTGTTCATACAAGCCCGCCCCCGTATCAAACAGAAATTGTCGCTCTTTCAACCATGTGGGCATGAGTTTCCATGTTGCTTCGGGAAGGTCGTACTTGTCATTGTTGAGGAAGTATTCCCCTTCTAAGACAATCGGGATGATCGGGCGGTTACGCTCATAAGCGTACTGTAGTTCCGCACGGCAGACCTCGCTGGTCAAACTGCCCACCGAGATGAAGAACACAAAGACTTTATTCTCCCCAATTGCCTTGACGATGGCATCCCACCAATTGGGAGCAGCAGGGGGCAACTGCTTCTTGTCTTGCCACGTGATGTAACGGGGCGTTTTCCCATCAGGAAAGGTGAGCAGGTTTAGCTTATGGGCAATCGGGTCTACCTTGTGTGCGTCCGCACTACGGTAGCTAATGAAACAGGTGTAAGTGGTGGGCACGGCAAAACATCCTTACATCGGCGGAGTGATGGTTGCCCAAGCATAGCACGCACGCGCGTATTATTCAACCAGATGACACACGCGCCTTGCACATCCTCCCCCTTGTTTGGTATCGTTCCTTCACACCCCCGTCATAACGAAAGGATTCCCCCTCATGACCGCTCTCATGGACTTGGTAACGCTCTCGCGCGAGCTAGGCAAACCCGAACGCAACTTGGTGATTATCGGCGAGGGCAACACGTCCCTCCGCATAGATGCCGAAACCTTCTGGGTGAAGGCGAGTGGCTATCAGTTGCCCAGCATTGATGCGCAAGGCTTCACCCAAGTGCGCTTTGCCCCCATTCTTGACCTGTTTGAGCATCCGCCTGCCACCCAAACCGAACAGAAGGCGCGGTTGCGTGCCGCCTGTGTAGACGCATCTGCGCCCATGCCCTCCATTGAAACGTCGTTTCATGCCATGTTACTAGACGTGTGCCAAGTCAACTGCATTGCCCACACCCACCCCATCGCCGTCAATCGCTTGATGTGTAGCGAACACGCCGAGCTATTGGCAACGCGACGCATCTTCCCCGATGAGGCGGTGCTGTGTGGACCGGAAAGCGTGTTTGTGCCCTACGCTGACCCCGGCTTGCCGTTGGGCTTTGCCATCCGCGAGGGGGTGCGCCAGTACATGGCAACCTATGCCGAAGCGCCCAAAGTGGTCTTGTTGGGCAATCATGGCTTGATTACGCTGGGCAAAAACCCCACCGAAGCCTTCAACATCACCCTGATGGTGGTCAAAGCTGCCGAGATTTTGTGGGGCGCGTTGGCAATTGGCGAAGTGCGCTTCATGTCTCGTGAAGACATCCTGCACATCTACCGTCGCCCCGATGAAATTGATCGCCGTCAACGCTTCATGGAGGATGGCGCGTGATCGGTGGTCAGGTTTTGCGGAAACAACCTTAACCTTTCTGCCCGTCAAGGGTACTATTGCGTTGGCGATAACCTTGGCTAACTTAGAAGGAGTTGAGACGTTGGACTTATTTGAATATCAGGGTAAGCAGTTCTTCGCGCAATACGATATTGCGACTGTTAAGGGGGGCGTAGCCGTCACGCCTGATGAAGCGGTGGCAGTGGCAGACTCCATTGGGTATCCGGTGGCAGTGAAGGCACAAGTGCAAGTGGGAGGGCGTGGCAAAGCGGGGGGCATCCAGATTGCTCATAACGCGGAAGAATGCCGTACCCACGCGAACGCCATCTTAGGGATGGACATCAAAGGGCACACCGTGCACACGCTCTGGGTTGAAACGGGCGCAAGCATCAAGAAGGAGTATTACGCTTCCTTCACGCTTGACCGCTCCGCCAAGCTAGACTTGGGCATGCTTTCGGCACAAGGGGGCATCGACATCGAACAGGTTGCCGAACACAACCCCGACGCGCTCAAACGCATCCACCTCAACCCCATCGAAGGCTTGAGCCTTGAACAGGCACGCGCTTGGGCAACCGACGCACACATTGATGCAGAAGCCATTGAGGGCGTTGCCACCATTTTGACCAAGCTGTATCGCGCCTATGTGGATGGCGATGCGGATTTGGTGGAGATCAACCCGCTCGTCTTAACCCATGACGGCGAAGTCATCGCGTTGGATGCCAAGGTGAGCCTAGACAACGCCGCCCATGTGCGCCATCCCGAATGGGCATCGTTCGAGAAGCCCCCGATCTTGGATGAGCGCGAACGCATGGCAGCTGAACTCGGCTTGCAATATGTGGGCTTGGGCGGAAGCGTGGGCATCATTGCCAACGGCGCAGGCTTGGCGATGAGTACGGTGGATATTGTCAACCAAGTGGGTGGCTCGCCTGCCAACTTCTTGGATGTGGGCGGTGGGGCTAAGGCGGAAGTCGTGGCAAACTCGCTCCGTGTGATTACCCGCGACGACAGCGTAAAAGTGGTGTTCATCAATATTTTTGGTGGGATCACGCGCGGTGAAGAAGTGGCACAGGGCATCATTGATGGCATGTCGATGGTCAACTTGACCGTTCCGATTGTGGTACGCTTGGACGGAACGAACGCCGAACAAGGGCGTGAAATCATTGATCAGCATGTTAGCGACATGCTCATTCGAGAAGATACCATGTTGAGCGCGGCACATCGCGCGGTACAAATTGCAGGAGGCAACTAATGGCTGTTTGGGTGAATAACGATACAAAGGTTGTGGTACAAGGGTTAACCGGCAGTCAAGGGCGTTACTATGGGCTTTTGAACCGCGCATACGGGACGAACGTGGTCGCTGGCACCAACCCCGCCAAAGCCGGCACCGATGTGGAAGGCGTTCCCATTTTCGCCAGCGTCAAAGAAGCGGTTGAGGTTGCGGGTGCCAATACCGCCTTCGTGATTGTGCCTGCCAAAGTGGCAAAGGCAGCGGTGATGGAAGCGGCAGAAGCTGGCATCCCGTTCATCGTGTGCGTCACCGAACACATCCCCGCCAAAGATCAACTGTCCATGTACTTGGAACTCAAGCAGAACTACCCCCACACGCGCTTGTTAGGTCCCAACTGCGCGGGCATCATCTCCCCCGGCATGGCGAACATCGGCTTCACCCCGTCCCATGTGGCAATGCCCGGTCATGTGGGCGTGATTAGCCGTTCCGGCACGTTGGCATATCAAGCACTCTTTGAACTGTCACAAGCTAACATTGGGCAGTCCACCTGCATCGGCATCGGTGGCGATCCCGTGCCCGGCACCAGCTTCATTGACGCTTTAGAAGCCCTCCAAAATGACCCCGACACCCACGCCATTGTGATGATCGGTGAAATTGGCGGGACGGCAGAAGAAGAAGCGGCAGACTATATCAAGCACCACGTCACCAAACCCGTCGTCTCTTACATTGCTGGGGTGAACGCGCCCGAAGGCAAGCGCATGGGACATGCAGGGGCGATCGTCTCTGGCAACAAGGGCACTGCCAAAGGCAAGATGGAAGCACTCACCAACGCCGGCGTGCGCGTGGCACAAAACCCAACCGAAATCGGCGGGCTTGTTCAACAAGCACTCGCTGACCTCAACGCCTAAGCGTTTCCCCTAGCAACTCCAGACCCTAGCCCACACGCGCTAGGGTCTACTCACTCAAGTTCAAAATGCCACACAGGGGCGCGTGCGTCCAATCTAGGCGGTTATGCTCGGCAATGAGCGCGTCCATCCGTGTGATGATCTCGGCGGGGAAGGGTGCGCTGGTGCGTTGGATGAGGTCGGCAAAGGTGGTGTTGACCTCGTTCACGCAGGTGAGCGTGTGGCGCGTTTCGTTGAGCATGAACATTTGATAATGGACGCGCTTGGCGTTGTGCCCCACCACGCGCACATACACCGTGAGCGACTCGCCCAGTCGCGCCTCATCAATGTATTGGGTGAAGTGCTTGAGCATGAACGCGCCTTGCTGGGTGCGTTGGATGAACGCTTCCGTCACCCCAAGCTGGCTGGTGGCGTCGCGGGCGGCACGCGCAAACAGCATCCCGTAATGACCAACGTTCATGTGCCCCATCACATCGATGTGGAACGGCTCAACTTGGAGCGAGACGGTGCGTAAGACCTGCTGAATTTGTGCGACAGAGACGGTGATGTGTGCCATTGTGTTTGCCTTGCTTCATGAAACCCTCACGCGAATTGTACAACCAGTTGCCCACGAGTGCGTATAATGCCTTGATTCAACTCGACAAAGAGGCAACGATATGCTGAAAACGACAGGCTTTGCCATTCGATACGCCTTCAACAACTTACGGCGCGGGGGACTGTGGACGGTCTTCGCGCTGTTTTCGATTGCGGCAGGGGTGACGGCGGTGGTGGCATTGCGGAGCTTAGGCTTGGCAATTGGGGACACGCTCACCAGCACCGTGCGCGAATCCAACAACGGAGACATCACCCTCAGTCGTGGGGAAAATTCGCCCCTCGCTGGGCTAACCGGCATTGAAGGCGTAGGGGGCGATACGCCCACCGAACAGCGCATCTTCACCCCCCAAGAAATCACCTTCTTAGAAGAGTACGCCCAAGAGCGCGACGGCAACCTATCGCTGTATAGCTTGCTGGCAGGCATCCAAGTGACGGCGGTGGATGAGGTGACGGCGGGTCGCCCGCAGTTTGTGAGCGTGTTCTTGATTGATGCCACCAACTTCCCCCCCACGCGCCCGGTGCTTGCGCTAGAGCCGAAAGGCGTACCGCTCAGTGCGTTGCTGATCGACGAGCATGACATCGTGGTCAGCACCAACTTCGCCAGCGGGCGCGATTTGAACGTGGGGGACAGCGTGCATGTGAGCGGAACGAGCGACTTGTTCACCGTCAAGGGGATTGTCTCCGCCGATGAAGAGGCAGGTTTGAATGATTTGATCGCCGCCTTCTTCGGCTTCGTCTACTTAGATCAACGCTCGGCAAGCATCATCGGCGTAGAAACCACCCCCAACCGCATCAGCATTGCCTTCCCCCCTCAAGCCGAGATCAACCTCATTCAAGAGGCGCGTTACCTTAACCGCGAGATGACCCCACCCGCGACCTCCATTCGCAACGCCACCTCGCTTGAACGCGCACTGGGAACAGTGACGGACGTGATTGGGCGGTTGATTGTGATTAGTGGCTTGGGCGCGTTGGTCATTGGTGGGGTGGGAATCATCAATACCATGTTGGTGATGGTGCGTCGCCGTACCCTAGAGATCGCCACGCTCAAAACCTTCGGCTTGAAGGGGGGGCAAATCGCCACGCTGTTTGTGTGGGAAGCGTGCTTGCTGGGCATCGGCGGAAGCGCGTTGGGGGTGATGCTGGGCTATGGGCTAGGAGGGGTGGTCAACCGCTTCGG
>CAIRDJ010000093.1 GCA_903877335.1 uncultured Chloroflexota bacterium
GTGATGAACGGAACAGGGGCGGACAAGGGGGGTGCCCAATAGGGGATGTGCGCCAGATCAGCTTGGAGTTGGTGGAGCGCACGCGGAAAAGCGACCTGCTCAAACCACACCTTGCCCCACGCCGAGTCATGCTTCCCGTTTACGCGGTGAATTTCCACGCGCGAAGGCAGGTGGTCTAGCTCCCATTGCGTGGGAACAACCAGCGTATAGCGCACGGATTCATCCAGCTTGACCAACGCCTTGAGCAATTCGCGCAGGTAAAGTCCGCTTCCAGTATCGGGTTGATTCCAAAACCAACCATTCAAGGCAACGTGCATGAGGTCTCCTCAGGGGATCAAGTGATGTATGGTGGCTTATTGTACAGGGTGGTTGCCCGTTCGTGATGGGTTAGTCAACTTGAAAAACCACTCCTTAGACGGTGTAGCTTTGTTCTAACGCTTGGGTCAACGCCAGACGGGTGAAGCCCTCCATCCGTGACCATGCGCGTCAAAAGCAACTGGCGTGCCAATAAAGTGCGGTTCAACTCACGTAGAGTTAGGATACGGTGGGGCATGAAGTTCATCCTAATCTTGAAAGGCATATAGGGGCATCTACTCAAAAGGTTGAGTCTCTCTTATAATACGCTATCACCTACTCATGAAAAATGTTGGATGATCTTCTTATGAAAAGACCTCCTGTTTATCCCTTCACCGCCATCGTCGGGCAGTCCACCATGAAACGCGCCCTCATCTTGAATGCGGTTGATATGCGCATTGGTGGCGTGTTGGTGCGTGGCGAACGCGGCACGGGTAAATCCACCGCTGCCCGCTCCTTGGCGTTCCTGCTCCCGGAAATGGATGTGATCGCTGATTCTCCCTATGCCGATGATCCCCATAAACCCTCCACCTGGTCAACAGAAATGCGTGAACGCTACGACAGCACGCCCCCACCCATCACCCAACGGCGCATCCCGTTCGTGGACTTGCCCGTCAGCGCGACGGAAGATCGCGTGGTGGGGACGCTGGACATTGAAAAGGCACTCAAACAGGGGGAACGTCACTTTCAACCGGGCGTGTTGGCGGCGGCGAATCGGGGTATTTTGTACGTGGATGAGGTCAACCTGTTGGATGACCACGTAGTCGATTTGTTGCTAGACTCCGCAGCAATGGGGGTGAACGTGGTGGAGCGCGAGGGCATCAGTTTTAGCCATCCTGCCCGTTTCATTTTGGTGGGGACGATGAACCCCGAAGAAGGCGACTTGCGCCCACAATTGCTGGATCGCTTTGCGCTGTCAGTAGAAGTGCGCGGGATTCAAACGCCACAAGAACGCATGGAAATTCTGGAGCGTCATATCGCCTATGAACAAGACCCAGACGCATTCCGTGCCGCTTGGGCAAGCGAAGAGAACAAACTCGCTGAACAAATTCTGCAAGCGCGGAACTTGGTCGATCAGGTGATCTATACGCGCCGTGACTTGTTCACCATCGCCAGCATGACCAGCAACCTCAAGATTGATGGGCATCGTGCTGATCTGGTGATCCTCAAGACCGCCCGCGCCAATGCCGCCTATCACGGGCGCACGCGCTTGGTGAACCGCGACATTCTGGATGCCATCGAATTGGCAATTCCGCACCGCCTCAAGCACGGTCCTTTCCAAGATGCCACCATGAACCTCACCAAGGTTGAAAAAGACATGGAGCAGATTGCCTCTGAATGGGGCGAAGGGGATGCCGTCGAGGATGATGGCGATAACCAAGATCAATCTCCAGTGAAAAAAAAAGTGAATCCATAGCCACCGAAGCCGAGAACGCGCCGGACTATGGTCAGTTGGAAGCGGGACCCCAGGCAATCTTTGATAACAAAGATACGTATTGGTGGGAAGGCGGACAAAAGACCAAGACGATGGAAGAGTTCAAGGTGGCACATATCGAAGCTGACCGCGACAAGGCGAGCCGTCGCCAAAGCGGTCGGCGGTCATTAACGCGCACCGAGCGCAAACGTGGGCGGTACATCCGCGCGGTGATGGCGCATGGCGACTATAGCGATATTGCCTTTGATGCCACCCTCCGCGCCGCCGCCCCCCTACAGCAATCCCGTCAAGCGCAACGCCAAGAGACAGGGATGGCATACGCCCTCCGTAAGGGCGACCTGTACAAAAAAGTGCGCATGCGTCGCTCTGCTAATCTGATCCTGTTTGCGGTGGATGCGTCGTGGAGCATGGCGGTTTCTGAGCGGATGTCTGCCACAAAGGGCGCGATCATGTCCCTGTTGACCGATGCCTATCAACGCCGTGACCGCGTGGGGTTGGTGGTGTTCCACAAAGACCGCGCCTATCTGGTGTTGCCCCCCACCAACTCAGTCGTGTTAGCCAAGCAAGCGTTGGTGGATATTCCCGTCGGTGGCAAAACCCCGCTCTCCGCTGGCTTGCTGTTGAGTTACGAGACCATCAAGAAGGAGCAAATCTTGCATCCGGACATTGTGCCGATGATCGTCTTGTTGACCGATGGGGCGGGGAATGTGTCCATGTCGTATCAGTCCCCGCAAGATGAAGCGTTCAAGATTGCTGACCTCATCCGTGAATCCGACATCAAAACGATCACCGTCAACATGGAACATGCTGCTTTCGATCAAGGGTTAGCTGACCGCTTGGCGAAACGCTTGGGCGGACCTTGCCACAAGTTGAATGAACTCCACGCGGACGCACTGGTCAAGACGGTTCGCGCGGAGTTGGATATTTTGTAGCGGAATTAGGGGGCGTTGGCACGGGTGAGCGTGAGTTCATAGCCCCCGCTGGTTAGCCCCTCGCGCACGCCATAGCGCGTCACAGCGATGACATGCCTGCCCGTAGTGGGAAGGGTGTATTCAAGACGCGCGTCTTTGGTGGCGGGGTCGGCATCGTCATTGGTGGCAAGGTTGACCTCTTGGTTATCGCGTAGGATGACCAACGGGTCAAGATCGCCCGTGACGGCTTTTGCCTCAATGAGGATGGTTTCGCCCCTGCGCCCTGTAAACTGGTAGAAGTTGGCATAGATGGCATCGGAAAGCGTCCCCGTGAGCGTTTGCCCATACACAATCAGGGCATCGCCCCCTTCGCTGGCAATCTGTTGGGGGGTGGGGACGGTGACGAAACCGTCGCCCAGCGCGAAACTTTGCCCACCCACCACGCGCACATCTCGATTCCAACGCTCCCCGACGTTGAGGGTGGCGGTATCGGTTTGGAGGAGTTTATCCTGTTGGGAAAGGGTGAGCGTGAACGTGGTGGGGCTTTCGCTCATGCACGCTCGCTGATACCAAACCCACACTTGATACTCCCCATCGGTTGGGGGGGCATCTGCGTTCCAGTAGATATATTCCACCGCATCCGTGCTGATCGTCTCGCACGCGGTGTTGCTGTCGATTTGCATCTGCACAGTGGGTTCAGGGTTGGGGTTGCTCCATGAGATGATCCGCCCGGAGGGTTCACGGATGAACAGGTTGAGGTCGCTGTCATTGTCCCATTCTAGTTTGGCGGATAACGCGCCCGCCGTGAGCGTGACCGCGCCCGCGCTAAACGCGAACGTGTATTGCCCCTCCGTCGTACCACTTCCCAAGCCTGACCGCCCAACGAGCAGATAATATGTCCCATCCGCCTCTAGGCGATATTGGGTGATGCCCGCATTGAGCGACCCCAACACGTTATCACTGCTGACCAACTCACGCAGGTTGCCGTCGTATAGCGCAAGGAAGGGGTCAAGGTTGCCCCCGTTGGTATTCATCTGAATGGTGACTAGCTCAGAGGCTTTGCCACTGAAGCGGTAGTAGTGGACAGGATCGAGCGCGTCTAAAAACCCACGATAGGCATTGTTATAGGTTGCCTCGCGCGTGGCGAAGTTTTCTAGTTTGAGGGGGAAATCCGTCAGTTGTAAGTTGTAGCTCCCCACCGTGTTAAGCGTGGTGTTGCTCACCTTTAGGATGTAGGTTTGCGTGCGTGGCAACAGCGCATTGATGCTCGTTAGGCGTGTGGTGCTGGTGTTGGTTGCCAACACGCGCTGTTCGGTGTCCAACAGGGTGAGGGCGGGCGTGGTTGCGCCCTGCGTGGTGGCACGGATGAACAGTTGAGTGCCGATTTTGCCCTCAAATAGGTAGACAGAACTGGGTTGGGCAACCGTGAATGGTCCTTCTAGTGCAAGCGGTTGGGTGTCGTCAATGCTCACCGTTTGACCTGCCAACGCCTGCACGCGGAGCGTGAGCGTCCCCGCACCGCTCACTGGGTTGACCTCTAACAGATACCACCCACGCTGGGGGATGAGCGCAACCGCGCGGTAATCGGGTGGCGTTGGCGTGGAGGTGCTGATGACGCGGTAGGTTTCATCCCGAATCACCAATTCAGGCGTTAAATCCCCCTCGCTCACGGTGCCCACCACGTCCACTAAATCACCGGGTAGCCCTTGAAAAACGTAACGAAGGGGGGGCGTTTGGGTGTTGAGCGTGCCCGTCACCCGTGCGCCATATTGGATGCGCTCTTGAACATCGAAGAGCGGTTCACGACTGAACGGGTCAAGGTCGGGTTGGGTGGCACTTCCGGTCACCGTCAGCGTGAGTTGATACGTTCCGCTACGGGTGCTGTCGCCCAGTTGGGGCAAGCGAAACGCCTCAATCACATAGATGCCGTCTTCTGGTGCATCGTCTAGGGTGATGCGGGCGTTCAAGATCACCCCCTCCTCAATGTCGTCGTTTTCCGCCAGGAGGGCACCACTGGGCGCGCGCAATGCCAAAAACGGATCAAGATTGCCAGTGAGGGATTCCATCAAGATCACCACATCATCGCCCACCGACGCGCGGAAATAATGTAGCTCAGTTTCGTTTTCCGCATCTAGGCTTCCAACGATTGGAACACCACTTTGTAATAAGGTTTGTTCTGGGGTGGGGAGTGCTTGTGCCAGCACCGAAGTGCCACCGATCATAAAAACAACCAAGATCACCAAATGTTTAATTGACATGTTTGTTTTTGCCATTGACAATACTCGGACACGTACCATTGTACAAAACGAATGCCAACTACGGAAATGATTCTGGGGATACCGCCGTGATACCATTGTTTTTTGCGCTCTTGATGGCTTGGTTTCAAACTCCCACTCCCAGTGAACCTGTCGAACCGCTTGAAGTGGTGATTGAGGGAGTGGATGGGCTAGACTTGCACGCCAGCTTCTATGCTGGGCAAAGCGGTAAAACGGTGTTGTTGCTCCATCAGTTGTACACCACGCGCCAAAGTTGGGCAACCTTAACCCCATTCCTGCTCGAAAACGGCTATAACGTCTTGATCCCCGACTTGCGCGGGTACGGTAAAACGCGCGGGGATATTCAATGGTACAAAGCACGCGAAGACACGCGCTTGTGGTTGGAATGGTTGCGCCAGCAGTCCACTGTTGACCCCAGCAAGATCGCCATCATGGGGAGTAGCATGGGCGCAAATCTCGCCATCATCGGGTGCAATCAGGACAACCTAGCGCACGAGCAAGGCGGGTGTGTGACGGTGGTGGCGATCTCGCCCGGCTTGAATTATTACGGCGTGTCTCCCATTGAGCCAGCTTTTAGCGAGGGCTTGCTGAACACGCGCGTGATGGTCATCACGTCGAAGCGGGACGCCTACCCTGCCCAAGCCGTTGAAGCCCTCGAGGGTGCCTTTCCTGACCAGATCAACGCGCTGTGGCTCGACGGGAACGCTCACGGCATGAGTCTGTTAGAGCCGTCGGTCATCAACCGCATCCTCACTTGGTTGAACTTTCACATGTTGGAATTCGAGCTAGAGTAGTCTGCGCGGACAAGCACGATCAAGCCCAGCGCGATGAGCGCGACCCCGCCCAACGTGAACGCGGTGAGCTGTTCGTGCAGGACGAACACCCCCAGCACGGTGGCGGTGAGTGGTTCCATCAGGGAGAGGGTGGTGGCGTTTGCCACCGACACGCGCTTTAGTCCCCGCCCATATAGAAAGTAGCTTAGGGCGGTGGCGACCAAGCCTAACTCTAAAATGACCGCGCTCCCGCGCAGCGTCCACAACCAGTCCACTTGTACAAATGCCAACGCAGGCAAAAGCAAGAGGGCACCCAGTCCTATTGAAAGGGTCATGGCGGTATTGGCGGAATGCGTGCGCAACACGTGCTTGTTGAACAGCGCGAACACCGCATAGCTCAAGCCTGCCAACAGGGTTAGCCCGATGCCGAGCGCGTTTGTGGTGACGGTTTCGCCGGGGATTGCCAACAGCACACACCCGATCACCGCTAAGGGGGTGGCAACATACCATGACTGAGACGGGCGTTCCCCCTGAAAGAGCATGCCGAGTACCCCGGCAAAGATGGGTGAACTCCCAATCGTCACCAGCGTTCCCACCGCCACCCCCGTCAGGTAAACCCCAGCGAAGAAGGTCAGTTGATACAGCGCGGTGGCAACCCCCGTCACCAGCACCGCCCGCCACGGCAAACGGCGATCAATCTGTAAATCCCCTTGAAGCGTCCCCACCATCCACAACCCGAATGCCCCCACAATCAGGCGCAAACTCCCAATTGCCAATGACGACGCACCTGCAGGGGCGAATGCCTGGGCGGTGCCGGTGGTTCCCCAACAGATTGCCGCCAAGATAATCAGCAGCGTGCCCATTCACTCCACCTGCCCCAGCGCGTAGATGTCACGCTTCTTCCAGTTGGATAACCGCGCCACTTCTTTGGCAGCTTGGTTGAGCGTTTCGCCCTGTTCAAGGAGGGTGGTCAAGGTGGTACGCACTCGCGCCTCATCCCAGATTAACGCCTCCTCGTTGGCACCCCGAATGACCAATGTGACTTCCCCTTTGGGGTCTTCTTGGCGATAGCGTTCGGTTGCCTCTTGGGCGGTGGTGCGGTAGAACTCCTCAAACTTCTTGCTGATTTCCCGCGCGATGCACACCGTGCGATCTGCGCCAAAGATGCTGGCGACATCGTGCAACGTGTCGGCAAGGCGGTAGGGATTCTCATAGACAATCAGGGTGCGTGGGGTGGTCTTGAGCGACTCTAATAGGGTGCGTCGCGCTTGGTCTTTTTTGGGTAAAAATCCCAAGAAGATGAAACTATCGGTAGGTAGTCCGCTTCCCACGAGGGCGGTGATGACCGCGTTTGCGCCGGGGAGGGGTACCACCTGAAAGCCCTCACGCTGGGCGGTGGTGATCAATTCGTAGCCAGGATCGCTGATGCCGGGCGTGCCTGCATCTGAGATGAGCGCAACATCGCCGCTCAACAACGCGCTCCGCAACACATCCAGCTTGTCCAACTTGTTGTATTCGTGGTAGCTGGTCAAGGGCGTTTTGATCTGGTAATGGTCCAGCAACACGCGCGAGGTGCGCGTATCCTCCGCCGCGATCAAGCTCACTTCGTTGAGGATACGCAACGCCCGCAAGGTGATGTCTTCAAGGTTGCCAATGGGGGTGGGGACGATATAGAGCGTGTGCATTAGGCTTTCGGCGCGATGGCGCGGTAGGCACCTTGAAAGTACAAGAGCGGTTGTTCATCAAACGACTCTAAAAATTCCACCTGCCCAATGAACAGGGTATGATCGCCAGCTTCATGAGCATCCACCACACGCGCCACCAAGTGCGCCAATGCCCCCTCTAGCACGGGCATCTCCGCCTTGCGCACCCACGGAATGACCGTGCTGGGGTCGCCATAGCCGGCGAAGTGGCTACTGAGCGGGGCGTGGTCTGCGTTGAGGATGGACACCCCATAGCGCATGGTTTGCTTGAGTTTGGCATTCATGCTGGCGCGATGATCGACCGAGACCACCACCAACGGTGGCTCCAATGAAACGGACATGAACGCGCTGGCGGTCATGCCGTGTGGCTCGCCGTTTAGTTCGGTGGTGATAACCGTGACCCCTGTGGCAAAGCGTCCCAAAGCGTTGCGAAAGGCTTTGTTGTCAAAGTTAGTGGTCATCGTCGTCTCCTGTTCGGTTGGAACTGCTAAACGGGTTGGTCTTCTTGATGCGCTTGGGGCGTGGGTCTTTGTACTTGTAGCCGTAATCCACCGTCACCTTGTTGCCGAATACTTGCTGATCGGTCACACGCGGGATGCCCTCTTGGATCATCCGCGCCACCAACGCCCGATGGAGCAAATTATCATCCAAGACCAGCACGCGCCACGTCTTGATATTATACGGCATATAGTTTTGCTTCTTGGGGCTTTCTTCGTCCCCCAGCAACACCCAATATAACCGCTCATCCGTCCA
>CAIRDJ010000094.1 GCA_903877335.1 uncultured Chloroflexota bacterium
TATCCGCCAGCGTTGCTTCTTCGCTGTGGACGGTCAAGACCGTTTCATTCGCCAATAAGTCTGCCACTTGTTGCGCCGATTGCGCGGTATCCAAAGGCACCTCGCGCGTGAGCGTTCCGCCGTCGTTGGTTTGGATTTCCACCTTGAGGGCGCGTTGTCCGTATTGTCGCTTGAGAATGGCGGGCTTTTCTAACGCAACGATTTTGCCGCCATTGATGAAGGCGACGCGATGGCACAATAGATCCGCCTCTACCATATCATGCGTTGTGAGGAAAACCGTCGTGCCTGACTCAGACGATTTCTTGATGAGCGATTGAATCATCTGAGAAGATACCGGGTCTAACCCGTCTGTGGGTTCATCCAAGAATAGGATGCGCGGTTGGTTGACCATCGCCCGCGCCAACATCAAGCGTTGCTTCATCCCCTTAGAATAATTTGACACGCGCTCTTTGCCACGTCCGCCCAAGCCCACCTGCTCTAATAACGGAAGCGGCTTAAACCGCTTGACCCCGAACAAATCGGCAAAGAGGGTTAGGTTTTCAAGTGCGGAAAGTTGCTCATAAAGATTGGTCGTCTCAAACGATACGCCAATTTGCGCCTGAATTTGGTTGGTATGTTTGGTAATGTCCATGCCCAACAGGGTCGCTTGTCCTTCTACAGGCTTCAGTTGCCCAGTGAGCATCTTGACGGTGGTAGACTTCCCTGCGCCGTTGGGTCCTAAAAAGCCTAGAATTTCTCCTTCGCCCACCTCAAAGCTGATGTGGTCAACCGCCAGATGATTTCCATAGCGATAAGTAAGGTTTTGAACGGTGATGCTTGGTGACATTGTAATTGCCCCTCTTATGCTTCAATAACATTACATTCATTATTTACTCATCTTGGGGTTTTTTCAAGCACGCTAAACTTCATCCCCCCAATAATTAGGGGGAAATTGAGCAGGTATCTTGTGCAGTGTTGGCATTCGTGAGGTCTAACCGCCACACATTCATACCGCCGTAGTGTGCCAACTGGGCAAGGCTCATGCCATCGGGCAGAACAGCAGGATCAAACTGGGTGGGATAGAGGTCGCGGTTCGGAATGACGGTGATGATATACCGCGCTTGATCCTCAACCACGCGACACCACGCCTGCGTCGGATCCTCCCATGCGTCCACCGCCAAGCCCCCCACACGATGTTGCAATAAATCCAAACGGAGCGGATAACGATAGCGCGTTTCAATCCAGATCGGCTCATTGAGTTGCGCCCCATCGTCCTCAACCGCTTTCATAGCGAGGCAATAGGGATCAGTGGTACAGGTCATCGCATGGCGCGGAACGATTAACGGCAGGCTCTGGCGTACTTCACGCCCGATCACCCACATCGCCCCCAAGACCACCGCCACCGTGACGGCTTGCACAACCAATTGATACCAGCGCGAGGCAATACCCACCGCCCCCAAACTTGCCAACACCATCCAGAAAGCAACCATTCCCAACACATAGCGCAATTCCAGAACGGTATACAACAGCGCAATATACAGCCCCATCGTCAGGGTGACAATCAACATCACCGCCCATAAGCGACGGTTTCCGCGTTGATGCCCCATCACCCATAGCCCAGCAGGCAACCATGCCAACCATAACGGGGACAAGTTACCGTACATGTAATTGAGACGGTCGCGCCCCAACACCGTGAAGAACGGATA
>CAIRDJ010000095.1 GCA_903877335.1 uncultured Chloroflexota bacterium
ATGCCGAAGAATTTGCTGGCACGAATGAATGGGGTGATGAACAGGGCGAAGTAGATTTCATCCCAGTACAGGCGTGCGCTGGACAATTGGAAGCCGGGCGCGAACACAGTCTTTTGGAGCGCGTCTGTGCCATCGACGTATGCCTTGCCACCGCCATAAATGGAGCGCGCCAACAAGATCGCGCCGATCCCAACGGAAAGCGCAACCAACGCCAGCAGGGGCAAGAACACCCCAACATGAGCATGTTGTACGCTGACGATGATCCAATCTGCGAAGCGATGTGCCCCGCCGGCAATCCAAGCCAAACCGATTCCACTGGGTGTATTCATGAACCCAATCGTCAGGCTGAAGAACGCCAACACCAACAGCGGCAGAATCATGGAGGGTGCGCTTTCTGGCGCATGAGCGGCGGCATCGTGGCGATGATCTCCGTAGAAAACGAGTTCCATCTGTCGCCACATGTAGAAGGCGGTGAAGCCCGCGGCAATAAGCAGCATCCCTAATGCGATGAACGCGCCCGCGCCCACCAAGCCACCATCTTCAACGCCCTTCAAGAAGGCATCCGCAAGGATTTCATCCTTACTCCAAAAGCCCGCGAACGGGAAGATGCCCGCTAGGGCAAGCGTCCCGATCAAGTAGGTTAGATAGGTGAGGGGCATCCGCCGCGCCAAGCCACCCATGTAGCGCATGTCTTGTGGATCAAACGCATCATGTTCAACAATAGCGTGTTCGTCGTGATCGTGCCCATCATGGTGTGCTTCATTTTCGTGATGATCGTGCAGGTGATGGTGTCCATGTTCCATCCCATGAATGACCGAACCGCTCCCCAAGAACAGCAACGCCTTGAAGAACGCATGGGTGACAAGGTGGAACATTGCTGGCACATAGGCTTGGAAGCCCACTGCCGCCACCATGAAGCCCAATTGCGAGACGGTGGAATATGCCAGAACTTTCTTGATGTCCCACTGACCGAGCGCGATATAACCTGCCATCAAGGCGGTGGTTGCACCAATGATTGCCACGATGAACGAAGTCGTATCGGAGGCGTGGAACAAAACATTGCTACGTACCATCATATACACCCCTGCTGTCACCATCGTCGCAGCATGGATGAGCGCACTCACGGGGGTGGGACCCGCCATTGCATCTGGCAACCAGATGAAGAGCGGAATCTGTGCAGATTTGCCGGTTGCACCCAAGAGCATGAACAGAGTGATGAGAGTGATAACTGCGCCAATCCCCAAGCTGAACGGACCAAACTGAACGGTCGCGTTTTCTGCCAACATTCGCTCTGCCTTGCCGAACACCCCTAACAACTCGGTGGGGATGTGGTCATTGTTGAGGTATACAGGGGCATCGGGGGATGCGCCGTGTGCGTCGGTTTCGCCATGCTCAGAAGCGGACTCGCTCCCGTGGGCATCAGTGGCTTCGCCATGTGTTTCTTGAAGAGACGCGCCTGTTAAAACGATGATGGACGCATGCCCGTCTTCCGTGGTGGAGTGGCTATCTTCCGCCCCATGCGAAGCGTCGCTTCCGTGTTCGTCACCATGCCCGGCATTTTGCGAAGCGGCAGCACCGGTGAGTGCATGGGTGTTGACGACTTCTGCAGCTTTATAGAAGTCCAGCGTGCCGAACGTCCAGAAGATCAGGAAGATCGCCATCAAAAGCCCGAAGTCACCCACACGGTTGGCGATGAATGCTTTACGGGCGGCGTTGGCGTTGCGGTAGCCTTCGCCGTGAACCTTGTCAAACCAAAAGCCAATTAACAAGTATGAAGATAAGCCCACGCCTTCCCAGCCCACGAACAACATCAAGAAGTTGTTGCCCGTCACCAAGACCAACATGAACGCCAGGAACATATTCAAGTAGGTGAAAAAGCGTGAGAAACGCGGGTCGCCGTGCATATAGCCCATTGCGTACACATGAATGAGCGAGCCAACCCCCGTAATCACCAACATCATGGTGACGCTTAGGGTGTCTACGCGCATTTGCCACGGGATTTCAACGCCGGCGGATGGAATCCGTATCCAACTATCAAAGAAGAAGGGGTTGATGACCGCTTCTTGGTAATTGTTCCCCATCAAGTTGAAGAACAACAGTAAAGCCACAATGAACGCCCCAGTAGAGGCAAAGATGCCTACCAGTGCGGATTGTCGCTCCTCTAACCTAGATCCCCAGAAGGTGTTGATGAACGCCCCCAAAGCCGGGATCAGGATAATCAGAGGTACAATTTGTGCCATTCCCAAAAATCCTCTCGCAACATAAACAGATCAGCACAACGCCAACCTGATTTAGCCTTCCATTTGATGCAATTCGTCGATGTCAATACTCTGTTTACTACGGAAGATTGTCACGATGAGCGCAAGCCCAACCGCCACTTCTGCCGCCGCAACGGTCATCACGAAGAATACGAACAGGTGTCCATCCAGATTTTGCCAATGTTTAGCAAACGCAACAAACGAAAGGTTTGCCGCGTTCAACATCAACTCCACCGACATGAAAACCAAAATTGCATTGCGACGCACGAGTACGCCCAGCGTACCCATGACGAACAATACCGCGCTTAACATAACAAATGCTTCGGTCTGTACCATCAGTTTGCTGGCTCCTTAATCACCGGCGGGTTTTTCGCCGGCCTGCAAGCGACCGCCGCTCGCCCCGGTTGAATCCTCAACCTGATTGGCGATCACGCTAGTCAACGGGCGGCTAACACGGCGACGTTCTGGA
>CAIRDJ010000096.1 GCA_903877335.1 uncultured Chloroflexota bacterium
AATTTTTGAAAGTTCTCATCGAAGGTGGCACGGGCTTGTCGGAATTGCTCGGTTGGCAACAGAATCTCATCCATGTTGGACGTATCCTTATTTGACATCATCAAGAACCCCCTACTCGGACAACATCGCCAAAACAGGAGCATGCAAGGGAGCAGATGCCGCTAACACTTCTTGCCCGGTGAACAGCTTGGTATCGTTTCCGCTATAGTCGCTGGCAATTGCCCCTGCCTCACGGGCAATTAGCACCCCCGCCATGAAATCCCACATGCCCTGATCTTGCTCAAAGAAGGCATCCACCCTGCCAGCGGCAACCCACGACAAATCCAACGCCCCCGCCCCAAACGCTCGCACGGTGCGCACTTTTTGGCGCATGGTTTGAATGTGTTGTAAATCATCGAAGGTGGGGGCAATCCGCCCACTGCGAATAGAGGTGAGGATCACCGCTTGGGCAAGGTCATCATTGTGCTTGGCGCGGATGGGTTGCCCGTTGCGGAAGGCACCCCCACCCCGAATGGCGGTGTACATCTCATTGAGGACGGCACTATACACCACCCCCACCAACGGGCGCGGTTGGTCGTCGGTGAGGGCGATGCTCACGCAGAAATGGGGAATGCCGGTGGCAAAGTTGGTCGTCCCGTCGAGCGGATCAATATACCAACGATAACGCGCTTCTTCGATTGGGCAACCTTGCCCCCCGCTTTCTTCGCCCACAAAATGATGCGTTGGAAACAAGGGTAACAATTGAGCAAGGATGTATGCCTCGCTTGCCTTGTCCGCCTCTGTCACCACATCAAACGCGCCGCTCTTGTACTCGACTTGAAAAGCCTGCTCAAAATAGCGCATGTGGATTTCACCCACTCCACGCGCCACTTCTACCACCTGTGACAAAATTTGTTCTAAATCAAGCGTCATGCTGTCATTCCTCTGGGCTTATGAAAACACACTCAGGCAGGGTATTGTCTACCGCCTGAGTGAGAAATGCTACATTGACGTTATAGCAAACTGTTGCTATTTGCTCAGTTTGGGGTCAAAAGCATCGCGGATGCCGTCTCCAATGACGTATAAACACAGGACGGTGATGGTAATCAAAACGCCGGGCAGGATAATCAAGTGAGGTCCTCGTGTGAGATATTGGCGGGCGAAACTCAACATGTTGCCCCATGTCGGAGTAGGCGGTTGAATTCCTACGCCTAAGAAGCTCAAGGTTGCTTCCGCAAGAATCAACGAGCCAATGTCAATTGCCAGCGTAATGACCACGATGGAGATGAGATTAGGGAAGATGTGATTGAACATGATATAAAAGTCGGATGCCCCAACGGCGCGGGCACTCACCACAAATTCTTGCTCACGCAGCGCAAGCGTTTCGCCCCGTACAATCCGCATGGTGCCCGTCCAACCCAAGAAGCCCAACGCGAGAATGAGCGTGAGCGGACCGGGTGAGAGCACTGCCGAGACAATCACATAGAGTGTTAAGCCGGGGATCGAGTTCAAAGTCGTGATAACCCACACCAAGAAGTCATCCACCCATCCCCCGTAAAAAGCGGAGATAATTCCTAAACTCACCCCAATGGTGAGCGACAACAAGGCGGTTGCAAAGGCGATACCCAATGATACCTGCCCACCATACGCCAAGCGTGCCAGCACATCGCGCCCCAAGTCATCTGTACCGAGCGGATGCCCCGCGCTTCCAATCGGCAAAAAGGCATTCATTGGATCTGTCCTGGTATAGCTCACGTCTAAAGCAGATTCTATGAATCCCCCTGCCAAGGCAAAAATTACCAGGAACAATAAGATCAGCAACATTATCATGGTGAGGGAATTCTTGAATAAGCGACGAAAAGCCTTCGCGTATAAGGATTCCCCGGTTTTGATTTCGACAACATCGTCTAACTTGGCTATGGTTTGTGCGTTCTGGGTCATGCTACCCCCTAAAACCGAATGCGCGGATCAAGCAGGGCATACAACATGTCAGAGATGAGGTAGCCCACAATCGAAGCGACCCCACTAATCACCACCACCGCCATCACAAAGGGATAATCTAGCGCAATGGTTGCCCCCACAATCCCCTTGCCTAACCCGGGCCAAGAAAAGACGGATTCGGTCACAACTGCCCCGCCGATCAAACCCGTTAAGGCAGGACCGAGAAAGGTGGCAATCGGGATGAGCGCGTTGCGCGTGCCATGTTTGAACCACACGCTACGGTTTTCTAACCCTTTGGCATGGGCGGTGCGCATGTAATCTTGATGGATCACATCCAGCATGGCAGTGCGCATATAGCGCGAGTAGCCAGCAACGCCCCCCGTCCCCAACACGAGCGTGGGCAACAGCAGGTATTCCAAGCGTCCCCAAAGTGGGGGGCAACCTTCGAGCAGGCTAGGCGCACATCGCCCCGAAAGCGGCAACACTTCTAACCAAGAGCCAAACACCAAAATCAAAACCAAACCGAGCCAAAAGGCAGGTACAGCATTGAAGATCACCGCCATGACGCGGCTACTTTCATCAAACCAAGAGCCACGATAAATGGCGGAGAAGATGCCAACAGGGATGCCAAACACCAACCCAAACAGCAGTGCCGCCCCGCTCAGTTCCAGCGTGGGGATGGTTACTTCTGCGATTAAGTCCGTCACCGGACGGCGAGAACGAAAGAACGAATTGCCAAAGTCACCGCGCAAAATTCCCTTGCGTTGCCCATACGCATCGAGCGTGCCGTCTCCGTCAAGGTCACGTTGTCGCCAATCATCCCCAATGAGCCAATGGGTATATTGGACAACCCAAGGATCATTAACCCCCAATTGTCGCTCTAAACGCTCACGACGTTCAGGCGTGACGCCCGGCTCAAATGAGATGGCGGCAGTTGGCCCACCGGGAGCGGCGGTGATGATTGAGAAGGATAAAATGGTGATGCCAAAAAGGGTTGGAATGGATTGCACCATCCGCCTAAAAATATACTTCCACATAAATCTAACCTCGTCATTTGGAACAAAAGAGAGGGAGACAAAGCCCCCTCTCGTTCATTCAGTAACTAGATGTTCAGGCTCAACAACTATTCGTTGCTGATCGTCCAGCTCGTGATGTTCCAGTCAAGTGCATTGGGACGAGGATCAAACCCAGCGACGTTGCCTTGTGCAACGTACATGCCATTTTGAGCATAGAGCCACAAGTAGGGCATTTCGTCTTGCATGATTTCCTGCATACGTTGGTAAATGGGAGCGCGGTCGGCGGGATCACACCCTTGCATTTCATTGGCTTGTGCTTCTAGTTCAAAGTATTCTTCGTTGTAGAAGGAGGTGAAGTTGAAGCCACTGCCGGGGATGTCTGCGCCTGCGCCGAACAATTGGAGGGTGTTGGGATCATCAGGATAGCCCGCGCGCCAACCCAAAATGAAGGTGTCAAATTCTTGACTGTCCATCACTTCGAGCAAGGTGTTGAACTCAATGGCTTGGAAGTCCACCGTTGCGCCAATTTGCCCAAGTTGATCTTGGATGATCGCGCCGATTGCTTCACGACGGGTGTTGCCCGCGTTGGTGAGCAGTTCAAATTCCATAGCAGACCCTTCAAAAGCGGGGTCAACTTCAGTGGCATACAAACAACCTTGGCAAACCAATTTGCCTTCGTCATTTTGTACCCAGCCGGCTTCTGCCAACATGCTCAATGCCAACTCAGTATCATAGCCACGGGGTGCTAAGTCAGAATTGAACGCCCAGCTTGCGGGAACAATGTGTGCAGGCATGCGGTCCGCTTCGCCAAACACTGCCCCTGCGATGATGGCATCCACATCAACAGCGTGTGCCAATGCTTGACGAACGCGCTTGTCACCGAAGATGGGGTGTATCCCTTGTTCAATGCGTGTGCCGTCTTCAGCCAACGCAGGTTGGGGGTTGGTGGGATCAGCTGTGTTGAAGCCCAAGTAGTCCCACGTGTTGCCCGGATATTCATACACTTGTAGATCAGCATTTTCGCGGAATTCTTGTTTACGATCGGGTGGCAAGGATTCCAAGAAGTTGGTTTCGCCTTCCAAGAATTGCTCGATTTGAACCGCTTGGTCGCTGGAGACCAACTGAATAATCCCCTCCAAGTTGAACTCACCGGCATCTGGATGCTCTTTGTTTGCCAACAAGCTGGTGATTTCAGCGGGGCGGTGTTGCCCAAAGGTGAAGTAACCAGAAGTGACAGTGGGTGCCAAGTTGAATTCCAACGTAGCAAGTTCAGCGGGTGCTGATTGACTGAGGATGTGCGAAGGAAGAGGAGAAACCCCGCCGATGTAGCTCAATGCAGAACAAGCTGGGCTACTAACCGTAATGCGGATGTTGTAGTCGTCAATGACTTCCAAACTGCTGAGGGTGTCCAAGAGCCACGCTTGAGGATGCGCCGCTTCTGGGTTGTTCAAAATTTCCCAGTGGTAGGCAATATCCGCAGAGGTGATGGGCGTGCCGTCCGACCAGGTGAACCCTTCACGTAGCTTGATGTCATACACGAGGTTATCATCACTGACCGTCCAAGACTCTGCTAGGGCGCCCAATTGGTTGGGTTGAATGGTGGCGGTTTCAACATCGACCCCCAACAAGCCCATGTACATATACCCCACCATATCGGCGCAGTCCGTACCCGTGCAGTAAATTTGGCTGAACGTGTCTGGACCACCACCAAAGGTGGAGGTGATTGCCACGTTATCCTGTGCGAAAGCAGGCAATGCTAACCCTGCTACCAACAACAAAGACAAACACATAAGAAAGAAGCGTGCTTTGCTCATTAAACTGTCTCCTATAATTCTTTGTTAATTATTCCCTAGTGATGGGATTGGAATAGAATTTAACGCAAATTAGACAATAATGCAACATTTTACCTATAGCCAAAGTAGACAGAGGACGCGCTAGGGATTGGGCAAACATTCCCATTCCCTAGCCTGAATAGCAAGGTGTTATGGTTTAGAGGGAGTACCGAACGGAGGAGCGGAGGCAATCACGCGAATCACTTCATCGCTACGAATGCCGGTTGTCAAGGATTCGATGTAGAGGCATTGTCGCCAATCAATGGCAACATCGGCTTCTGATAGTGGCTCGCTAGAAAAGCGCACCCGTGCCCCACGAATGACCACCA
>CAIRDJ010000097.1 GCA_903877335.1 uncultured Chloroflexota bacterium
AGTGGAGTTATGACCATGATTGCCACCATCACCGTTTGGGAGATGAGCATCGCCAGTAACGCCAGTTGAATATTAGGGATGGCAAACAATTGTTGTAGGGTGCGGTTTTGGGTGGGCAAAGGCTCGGTTGGGGTGGCAGGAACTTCCGCCAAAGTGAGCGGATCCGGATGGAGAGCGAAGAAGGTGAGGGCGGTTGCCATGCCGTAAAACGCGACTCCGATCAACCACGGGGCAACATCTGGGGTGATGTTCAAGAATTGTGCCACCCATTCGCCGGGCACGATCAAGAACGGACCCACTATTGACCCGACTGTGCCGGCAAAGACAATGCGCCCAATCATTTGTGCGCGTTCGCCTTCTGGGAACATATCCCCCGCAGCAAAACGACTGAGGTCGCCACCTGCTCGCCCCACCCCTAACAGGGCAGTCCCCAACAGGAAGAGCCAGAAGATACTATAGATGATGGCATAGATACTGAGTACCGCGCCCAATGTGGCGATGGCGAAGCTAAGGGTTAAGCCTAAACGTCGCCCAACGCGCCCCATCAAGATGCCCAGTGGTAATGCGGAGAATGCCTTAGCAGAAGTGAGCATGGTCGAGGGCAAGCCAGCGAGGCTTTCTCTCCCACAGATTTGGGCACCTAGAATTGCCAACAAGGTGAAGATGGCAATTTGTGAGCCAACGACCATGCTTTGAGAGACGAATAGAATATTGGTTAAGCGAACTTTGGTGGCGCGGGTATTCATAGATCAACCTATTGAGAAAACAATGCGCTTAATCTTAGTCCTGTTATTCCCAAGTGAACACACCGAAAGAGCCATCCAGCAACTTTTGCGGGGCGCGACCTGCATCATGGGTATCCAAGAGCGAGACAATGGCGTCCCCGTTGGGGGACGTTTCGCCATACACCAGGTAGCGACTATCCGCCGACCACAGACTATGGCTATGTGCGAACTGGTCAAAGTAGGGCAGAAGGTACAGCATATCGGAGCTAGGTAGGAAGTTAGCAAGGCGTTCGCGGCGGTCCTCTAGGACATGATAGATGTGCCACGTCATGACTGGCGCAACTTGATAGGCAACTTTGCGAGCGTTGGTGTCTTTGTCATCCACGCCAAACGTGATATAAGCGAGGTGCTCGCCATTCGGCGACCAAAAGAACGCCAACACGCGCTCATCAATGAAGGTGGCTTTCTCGCTGGGTGAACTATCAATTACGTATAGCCCGCCCAAGTCATTATCCGTGAAGGCGACATAATCGGCGGTGGCGTTCCACGCATACGACATCAAGCCTTCCACCCCACGCGCCAAGTAAGTCCGTTCGTCTCCATCCAAGATCACCAAGTCAGACGCACTGCCGAAGTGTTCGAGCGTGGTCAACAAGCGATTATCAACAGGCGACCAGTCCACCGAACGTTGAGAGCCTTGTGACTCATCCCATTCTTGGGTGATGCGTGCGCTGGCAACATCATAGAGTTGTAGGCTTTGGTTGAACCGCGCCCAAAACATTTGTGTTCCGTCCGATGACCAATCCCAATAGAAGGGCGTGCCGCTTTCTGTTTCGATCAGATCAAAGGTTGCGCCTTGATCGCGCGAGCGGAGCAAACGCATCTTGAGGCTGCTGCTGGGGATGTCGGTATAGAGCAGGGCAAGATCGCGACAATTGCCAAGCGGGCAGTCAGCGGGTGCCCAATGCGAATAGGTATAGACCTCGTCTAAGGTTTGATATGCCAAAACCGATTCGGCATTGGGTTGGCGAATGTACACCCCCAGACGAAATGGGTTTTCTGCTTGGAAATTACTTGCAAAGTAAGCAAGCTGCCCATCAGTTGACCAAGTGGGGAAGCGATAATCACGGATGCCTGCTTGAGCATCTTGCGTGACGGGAGTGAGGGCGGACGTGGCGAGGTCATACAGGTAGATGTTGCCATCATTTCCGACGAGGGCAATTTGCCCGTTAGATTGGGCAAACATAGGACGGTAGGGGAGTAGGCTCAACACCAGCAATCCACTCCAAAGCAAGAAACGTTTCATGGTTAAAAACTCCAACACACTTTTATTTAAGTGTGACAGAATATACCCCAATGAAGGATGAATACTCGGTGAGGGGAGATACAATATTTGCTATTCATGCCCCCGAAGGTTAATGCGGGGGGTGACACACAGGGTGATTATTGTGCGAGGTTGCCTGCACCGAAGTCGTAAGCGAAATCGCACGTTATGGTGTGGAGAGACTAGTCAGAAGCACCGATCACCATGTTCTGGGCGAAGTCAATATTTGCCCCGCTCATCATCAAAGAGGCATCGCTCAACAAGTACGCCACCAACGGCGCAACATCATTAGGGGTCATCATGCGTCCGGTGGGCATTGCCTTGCCGGCGATTTCGTGCCAGTCCAGCGGTTGCCCTTCCTGTTTTGCTTGAACCACTTCTTCGCCGTCGGTGTGCGTCCAACCCAAGTTGATCCCATTCACGCGCACGCGCTCAAAGAGTAGGGCGTTCGCTGTGCTTTTGGTGAGGGTGGCAAGTGCCCCTTTGGTGATGCTGTACGCCAGCAGGCGTGCTTGCCCGCCATATCCAGAAACCGATTGAATGTTGACGACGCTCCCGTTGATGCCCTCACGGCGCATGATGGGCACGCACGCTTGAATGAGCAAAAACGGCGCTCGCACATTCACCGCAAACAAGTAATCCCACAACTCAACCGTGGTATCGTCAATGTTGCTACGGGTGCTTAAGCCGGCAGAGTTGACTAACCCGTCTACGCGCCCAAAATGTGCGTCGCATTGGGCAACGATATTTTGCACTTGGTCAGGCTTGCTGAGTTCGGCAGGGACGAACAGGCATTCAGTGCCTAGTGCTTCTATCTCCGCTTGGACGTGTTGCCCACGCTCAACGTTGCGCCCACTGATGACGATCTTCGCGCCGAGTTGGGCGCAATGACGCGCAAACCCCTTGCCTAATCCCTGTGTGCTACCAGTGATGATGATGACTTTATCTTGTAGGTTAGTCATGGTTAAAAGGTCTTTCCGATGAAATGAGTTATCTTGGTTAATTTTCTAAACTATACTAAACAATAATTGTATCTTGACCAGAACGGAGTTTAGAAAAATGCGTCGATCATTAATTTTCGTCCTTGCTGTGACAAGTTTGGTAGCGTTGGGATATGTGGGCTACAGCGGTTGGCTTTCATGGCAGGCATATACCGCGCTCCCCGATGGAACAGAAACCACCCGCGCCTGCATTGACGGCGTACCGATTGCCTCTGCCGCTTCGGTGGAAGTCCCTGTTAGAGAGTTGCGCTGGATTTGGGCACAAATTCCCACGCGCTTACCGAACATCCCTACCGCTAATCTGTTGAGCGTGAAGTTGCCCTTCTTGCCCTCGCGCGACCAAGTGATTATCCAATTCGTGGCGGATGCTCCCCATCCCGAAAGACGCGCATTTGCCAAGTCCATCGGTGGCAAACTTAGCACGCGCATTCGTGGGATTGACACCTATATCATGACCTTTGATAAGGGGAAAATTCCCAACCCGTTCCCAAGCTCACCCATCGTTGCCAATGTTGAAGCTGATTATTACGCCGCTCCTTCTGCAACCAATGACACCCACTATCAAGATCAATGGGCGTTTGGCGTATTGGAAGTGGAAACATTGTGGAATCAGTTACCCAGCGACCTGCCACAGGTGGTGGTGGCGGTGGTGGATAGTGGTGTGTGTGCAGGGCATCCGGATTTGGTAGGTCGGTTGGTGAATGGGTGGGACTACATCGACGATGATAACAACCCCAATGATGAATTTGGTCATGGTTGTGGGGTGGCAGGGGTGATCGCCGCCAACAGTAATAATGAGATTGGGGTGGCGGGAGTGGCATCCTCCAACGTGATGATTATGCCTATGCGCGTATTGAGTAAGCGCGGACTGGGCAACTATTCCGAC
>CAIRDJ010000098.1 GCA_903877335.1 uncultured Chloroflexota bacterium
GACATGGAGAGGGCAAACTTGGTGAATGCACACTTGGAGAGTACATACTTGGAGAGGGCACACTTGGAAGAAGCAAACTTGGAGGGCGCACATCTGGAGATGGCAAACTTGGAAGAAGCTCATTTGTGGAAAGCAAACTTAGATAAGGCGATCTTGAATGAAGCGAATCTTGCTCGTGTCCATTTGCAGGGATCAAAATTGAAGAGAGCAGACTTGGAGAGAGCAGACTTGCAGGGGGCAAACTTGATGTTGGCAGACTTGCAGGGGGCAAACTTGATGTTGGCAGACTTGGAGGGAGCATCTTTATTTTTGGCAAACTTAAATAGTACAGATTTGGAGAGAGCAATATTAAATGATACACACTTGAATGCTACAAACTTGACGGATGCAAACTTGAGACAGGCAAAATTGATCGGGGCGGATTTGAGACAGGCAAACTTGACGGGTGCAAACTTAACGGGTGCAAAACTGAGACAAGCAAACTTGGGACAGGCAGACTTAAGACGGGCAACCATGAGAGCTGCAAACCTAAAAGGGGCACAATTGGTGGGGGCACACTTAGAGGAGGCGACTTTAGATGGTGCAACCCTCCCTGACGGAACAACTTGGATGTCGGAGGACGACATGGAGCGTTTTACAAATCCTAACCACCCCCACTTCTTTGATACAGCCGTATTAGAAGAAGATGATTAACTACCCTTCTAAACCGCCACGATAGCCCATCAGGCTAGGGGGAATGGCGCACATTGCACCACGCCCCTAGCGCGGTTCTTGCGAGATGTTACGGGTTACTCGCTGGCAGGGAGGGCATGCTCAAGGCGCAAGCCGAAGCCTGACCAATTCGGGAAGCCCGCCCAATAGGTATGGGCATCAGTGGGGTTGCCTTCCGCATCCACATCATACACCCCGTCAAAAGCGTATTCGGTGACGTTGAGGTATTCGCCCAGCGTTTCATCCTCTTGCAGGTATACACCAAAGAAAGCGGTGGCGAAGTGTTGCGCAATATTGTTCATGCGCACGGTATCCCACACCGGATCCATGTAGTGGGAGTAGCTTTCAGAGCCAGTTGTCACCAATTCATGCGGAACGGGATAGGGGGCGGCGGCATTGTGCGACGCGCTTTCAAACGTCAACAAGTAGCGATCGGCGTTGACGGATGCCTCATAGATGGCGCGAGTGCCGTTGGCATAGCCGGAGACATTATCCAAACTGCCTGCCATGAACAGAATCGGCGTGCGAATGCCCTTCAAGCCTTCGGCATCCCAAAAGCCGGATTCCATCCCCCAAGGTCCAATGGCGATCGCCGCCTTGATGCGCCCATCCAGCGACGCTTCATAATCGGGATTGCCCGCCTGACGCTGTGCCAACAAGCCGTTAGGCGTGCCCCAAGAGTAGCCCACGCTCGCTTCGGTATAGCCCCCACCGATGACATTGACCACGCCGTAACCACCCATCGAATAGCCAATCATGCCGACAGTGTTGGTATCTGCCAAGCCTGCCAAGAAGCTATCGCTAGACGACGCGCTCATCTCCGCCAAACTGTTCAAGACGAAGAGTTGGTCAAGGCTACGGTTGAGCAAGGTACTACCGAACGCGCCTTGATCGGTATAGATGCTGTCGGTGTGGTCAATCGAAGCGACGACATAGCCCTTCGTGGCAAGGTTTTCGGCAAGGTGCGCCAACAAGAAGCGGTTGCCGGGGTAGCCGTGCGAGATGATGATGAGCGGATAGGGTGTGCCTTCGCGCTTGGGTTGAGCATCACGCACGGCACGCCCAATCAACGTGGTGGTGAGGGTCACGTCGCGTGTGCTGACGTTGGTGTAGGGGGTGGGAGGCGTGCCCGCTTCCACCTCTGACGGATACCATACTTCTACTGTAAGGGAGCGGTCATACATCACATTTTCGCCACTTGCCACCGTGTTGAGTACATCCACCTGATCGGCATGAACAAGTTCAACGGTGCGCACGCCAATGGCATGACTGCCGTGATGCGCCAAAGCAGGCGCGTCTGGACGCAGAATATCAATGCGGTTTGGCACTGCGTCTTGTGCATAAACCCCTGAAACACTCAAAGCAACCATCAAAACAATCCCAAGTAAAAACGTCCTCATGAATAAGTCCTTCCGTATTTTACCTAGTCTAAAGGATAACATCTATTGTTTTCGGTGTCGCGATTTGGTTAGAGTTGGGTAGCGTGGTAACATAGCGTCTATTGAGTTTGCAAGCGTGACAGGAAAGCCATGTCCAGCTTATATGAGCAAATCGTCGAATCCATTCGCCAATCCATCCTGTATGGTGAATATCAAGCAGGGGATGAGTTGCCCTCCGTGCGTGACCTAGCGAAGCAGTGGAACTGTGCGCCGAATACGATCATGCGAGCATATCGCACGCTCATTGAACAAGGGATGATTGAGTCGCATCAGGGGCAGGGCACGCGCGTGACGCGCACCTCCCCCACGCCCGACCCCTTGCGCCTGATGAAGCTGGCGAACACTGCCGAAAATTTCATCCTGTCCAGCTTGTCAGCTGGCTATCAACTGGGAGAAATTGAGCAGGCGTTACGCTTGGTGATGGATCGCTTGCGCGTGTTGCCCACTCCAGACACTCGCCCTGCCTCAAGCACCTTGCGCTTCGTGGGAAGCCATGACCCGCTCATCAGCGCGTTAGCCGAGCGCAC